>NZ_BBWM01000058.1:0-171521 GCF_001463805.1 Aureimonas sp. D3
GCCACCGACAGCCCCAGCGCCTTTGCCAATGGCGAGGCTGTCCCGGGCGTGTCGCGCGGTGGCACCTCGCTGTCCGTGACGGACGGAAACGGCGCGGCCGGCACGAGCAATTTCTTCGTCACCAATTCGGTGACGAACAACTTCATCACCACCAACACGACCACACTGCCGTCCGTGACGGAAAACCGCGACGCGAGCCCGGCACGCTGAGGCTAGGAGCCTTCGCGCCTTGGCCGCACATGAGCGGACGATGCGGCCGGCCGCGATGTGGGCTTTCGATCCTGGAAGGTTGAATGGCTGATGGGCGGCAATCAAACCACCCATCGGCGGGTATGATGGCGGCCGGAGCGGTGCCTCTTCGCAGTCCCGCCGAATAGAAACGCCCACTTCGTAGAACGAGCCCCCTTCGGATTTGAGCGATCATCAATGGATCGTTCAAATCCTCCATATTTTAAACTCTATCGCATGTGCGAATGCGCCCAAAACGGCTAGGGTCGATCTGGCCGCTTCGAACAGGATTGCCACGTGCTGCATTTTCCCGAGCCCCGCGCCGTCGATTCTCGCGTTCCCGAAGCGGGGGAGCCCCATCAGGCCAACGGGTTGATCGATTTCGAGCGTATTCTGGCGATCGCCCGTCGCCAGTACCGGTTGGTTCTGGCGGGCGCGCTGGGCGGCCTCGTTCTGGGGATGCTCTATGTCCTGACGGCGGTTCCCGTTTACACCGCCTCGGCCGACATCTTCATCGACAAGGGCGCGCCCCAGGTCATGAGCGAATACAGCGAGCCGACCGCCTTGTTGCAGGACGAGGTGCAGATGCTGAGCCAGGTGGAGGTGCTCAAGTCCACCAATCTGGCCGAAGCCGTCGCGCGTCGTCTCAAGCTCGATCAGAACGAGGCCTTCATGAGTGCCTCACCGTCCCTGGTGGGGCGCTTGGTGGGCGGCGTGAAGAGCCTCATAGCCTTCGTCCCCAGCCTGTTCTGGTCGCCCGAGATCGACGACACGAACGAGACCGATCGCATCGCGGCCGCCGCCGCCATTCTGGCGCGCAACGTCGCGGTGGAGCGCGTCGGGCGCACCTATGTGCTCAGCATTTCCTATAAGGCCGGCACGCCGGTTCTGGCCCAGCAGATCGCGCAGGGCTATGCCGAAGCCTATCTGGACGACCAGCTGGAGGCCAAGTACGACGCCACCAAGCGCGCCGGAAGCTGGCTGCAGGACCGCATCGCCGAGTTGCAGAAACAATCGTTCGACGCCGATCTCGCCGTCGAGAAGTTCCGCACCGAGAACAACCTGATCGCCACCAACGGCCAGCTCGTCAGCGAGCAGCAGTTGACGGGCGTCAGCGCCCAGCTCGTCACGGCCAAGGCCGAGACGGCGCAGGCCAAGGCGCGCTACGATCAGATCCGGCAGCTGATCGACAGCGGTCGGACCGACGCCGTGGTGAACGACGCGCTGGTCAGTTCCACGATCAACAATCTGCGCGAGCAATATCTCTCCGCCTCGCGGCGCGAAGCCGAAATCTCGGCCAAGCTCGGCTCCACCCATATTCAAGCCGTGCGCCTGCGCGACCAGATGGCCGAATACGAACGGCTGATCTTCGCCGAGCTCGGCCGCATCGCCGACAGCTACCAGAACGCCTACAAGGTGGCGCTCAGCCGCGAGCAGTCGCTGGAAGCCAATCTCACGCAGTCGCTGGCGGTCAGCGCCGACGCCAACACCACGCAGGTTCGCCTGCGCGAGCTGGAGCGGCAGGCCGAGGCCTTCAAGACGCTCTACGAGAGCTTCCTGAAGCGCTATCAGGAAACCATCCAGCAGCAATCCTTCCCGGTGACGCAGGCGCGCATCATCACGCGCGCCGAAGCGCCCACCGCCCCCAGCGCGCCCAAGAAGCCGCTGATGCTCGCCCTCTTCATGATGCTGGGTGTCGGCGTCGGGGCCGGCGCGGGTGCCTGGCGCGAGTTCCGCGACCGCTTCTTCCGCGTGGCCGACCAGATCGGGCGCGAAACCGGGCTCGAGTTCCTGGGCTATCTCCCGCTCGTGCGGCCGGGCGAAGGCGACGTCGGCAAGGCGACGGCCGCCGCGCCGCTCATGGCGGGCACCGGCCTTTGGGCGCCCGGCACCATCGCCGCCTATGGGCGCGACCATCCGATGTCCTCGTTCGCCGAAACGCTGCGCAACACGCGCATCGCGGCCGATGTCAGCCTCGCCAATGAGACCACCAAGGTGATCGGCGTGGTCTCCTGCCTGCCCTCCGAGGGCAAGTCGACCACGGCCTCCAACCTCGCCATGCTGCTCAGCACGCCCGAGCGGCGCACGCTCTTGATCGACGCGGACCTGCGCAATCCCGGCCTGACGCGCAGCCTCGCCGTGCGCCCGCAAACCGGGCTGATCGAGGCCCTTCTGGATGGAAATGGCGATGCCAAGCCGCACCTCCTGTGGGACGCTTCGGGTCAACTCGCGGTGCTGCCGGCCGTGATGCGCCAACGCGTGTCGCATTCGAGCGAGTTGCTCAGCTCGGCCAGCATGGGCGCGCTGATGAACGCCGTGCGCCCGCACTTCCACTATGTGCTGGTGGATCTGCCCCCGCTCGGCGCCATCGTGGACGCCAAGGCCTTCGCGCACCGGGTCGATGCCTTTGTCTTCGTGGTGGAATGGGGCCGCACGGCGCGCCATGTCGTGCGCAGCATCCTGCGCGACAATCCGAGCGTGCGCGCCAAGTGCCTCGGCATCATCCTCACCAAGTCCGATTCGTCCAAGATGAAGCTCTATCGCGCCTACGGATCGTCGGAATTCTACGCCTCGCGCTACGAAGCCTATTATCAGAACTGAGCGCCTCACGATGCGCCGCGCGACGCCCCGCCCCGCAGCCGCGCGGCCCCGCCGCCGCATCAGCCTTCCCGCGCTGGCTCTGGGAGCCCTCGCGGCGGGGCTTTCGCTAGCGTTCCTGCGCGCCGAGATCGCCGCTTTGCCGCTGACGCGCACGGCCGAGGCGCTGGAAGTGGCCAAGGCCCTGCCCCGGATCGCGCCTGCCTCGCGCGCCATGCTGGAGGCGGCCGGGACGGCCGGGCCGGATTGCGCCACGCGCCCGCTTCGGGCGCGGCTGAGCGCCGCGCTGTTTCTTCTGGATCGCGACGTCGCGGATGAAACGCCGCTGGCCGAGCGGCTCAATCGTTTCGCGGCGGCGCAAGGCGCGGCCACCGCCCTCCTGCGCTGCGCTCCGCTGGACGGAGGCGTCTGGGCGCGACTTGCCGCGCTCGACCGCCTCGCCGCCTTCGAACCCACACGCTACGGCGCGATGATGGCCCTCTCCGCCCGCCAGTCGCCCTTCGAGGGCGCGGCCATGGCGGTGCGCTGGGTGTCGCTGTCGCAGACCCTCGACCTGCCGGCCCGGCTGGGCGAGCCCGCGCTGCGGATCGACCTCTGCCGGTTTCTGGCCGGGAGCGCGCCCGATGACGCGCTGACGCTTCTGGCGGCGCTGGATCGGCCGCAGACGCGAGGGGCACTTCAGGACGTGTTGCGCGCCGTGCCGCAGGATCGGCGCGACGCCTGGATCAACCGGAATGGCAGGAAGCCGACCGCCGCGCCCGAGCGCCCGGCCGCGCTCGCCGAGCTTCTCCAAGCCGCCGACGCCGCGCCGCCGCGTCCGGTCGAGGATTGCGGCTTCACCGAGCGCCATGAGCTGACACCACCGCCGCTGCGGCCGGTGCGCTTTCTTCAGGCGTCCGCCCAGGCTCCATCCTGATCGACGGGCCGGGGGCGCTGGGGCGCTGCCCTGCGACGGCGCAGGCCGATGGTCGCGACCGCGCCCAGAAAGACGGCAGTATAGATCGCCATTCCCGGAATCTGCGGTGAGAAATCCACCAGCCCGTGGCAGGCCAGCAGAATCACGACGCCGAGCCCGGCGATCGGCACATGGCGGCGGCGGATGCGATTGTGAGCCCCCACGCGAATCAGGACCAGAAGCGAGCCCACCAGCGCGATCACGAAGAGCGCGAAGGGCAGGCCGAGTTCCACCAGCCCTTGCAGATACGCATTGTGGGCGCGCGAGACCGACATGGACAGCGCGCCGCAATCAGGCTCGCGAAACAGCGGAAACACGCTGTCGAACGTGCCGAGGCCCCAGCCGAGCCAAGGCTGCGCGCGCAAAGCGGCCCAAGCGGAGCGATAGAAACACAGGCGGCCCTCGTCCACGCCCTCCTGCATCAGGCGCGCGCTGGCCAACCCGCCGAACAGAAGAACGACGAAGCCAACACTGAGAAGCCCCGCCACGACGGCGGCGATCCGAAGCCAGACGGTGCGGCGGCCCATGCCTGCCCCTCGGCCTCGCCAAAGACGCCCCGCCGCATCCTGCATCAGAAGCGGCAGCACCACGCCATAGGCCGCCCCGGTTGCCACCAGCGCGCCGCGAGACTTGGTAAGGAACAGCGCCAGAAGACAGAGCGCCAGAAGCGCGGCGGGCAGAAGCTGCGCCGAGGAAAGCCCCGTATCGTCCTCACGCAAGAGAAGCGCGACCCGGCGCGGCCGGTCGATCCCCTTCACCACGTCCAGAAGCCAGACCAGAGCGGCGAAGCTTGCGACGCCCAAAAGCGCACCGGCCACGTTCCGGTTGACCCAGAAGCCGGTGAGACTGTCGATGTAATAGGCTTTTTCGAACAGAAACAGGCTGCCCGGCAGGAGCGTCACCTGCACGAGGCCGAACAGCGCGAAAGCACCGCCGAGCAGCGCGAGGCATCGGATCAAGGCCGTGGCCGAGCGATCTTCGTCGAAAAAGGCGAGCGTGCCGGCAAAGGCCAGAAACGGCGCGATCACGGCGGGCAGCGCCTGAAGCGTGTCGAAGGGGGCGACGGAGATCGCGCCGGGCAAGGGTCCGAGCAGCGCGGCAGCCTCCTCCCATGCGGGGTTGGCGAGCGGATGATGGCCAAGCCGCAGCGCCTGCGCGAGCGCCAGAAGCGCCAACGCGCCGGCCAGCCCCATCGCCGTGTCGAACCAGCGGGCGACGCGCCGGTCGGCCGGGCGGCGGAAGGCGGCGGCGATCCCGATCAGGCCGAAGCCGAGAGCGGTCAGAAGCGCGGGGATCGGCGGCGTCGCCGCCTTCCAGACGAAGGCGAAGACCAGCACGCCCATCAGCGCGAGACGGGCGGCGACAACCGGGCGGCTCCCCTGCCCCAGCGCGCCGATCACCAATGGCTCCGGTCGGCAGACAGGGCCCGCCGGGCGGGCTGGAAACCGGAAACGAAACCTCCGGGCGGAGCATGATCGAGAGATTTTCGTTCGCAGGCTGGGAGCGAAGCGCAGTCGATGCCGGCGGCAACGGCTGACATGGACCAAAATCCATGCGGACGGGCGAGAGAAGTGGCTCGCCCTCGGGAGCCGGACAAGAACCGCCGAGCCGAGCCGACGCGCTTTCGAAACAGGCACTTGAAGGCAGGAGGGATCATGTGTCGCGTCCTTCGTCGAGGATCGCGCCCCAAATTCGTCGCACGCTCCCCCGCTCTTGCCTATAACACCCTCGAACGGAGGGAACAGGCCTTTGGCGAGCGGCATGAAACAGGGAATGACGGGTTGGATCGAAAAGGCGCTGGGCCCCTTGTCCGGCGTGCGCGGCAAGCCCTCGCGGCTGGCTCCGAACGAAGCCCCCTTTCCCCGCCTGACACTTCCGGGCGAGCCGACGCTGATCTACGCGATCGGCGACGTGCATGGCTGCATCGACCATCTGCGCCTTCTGGAACAGCGCATCGTCGCGGACGGTCGCCTGACGCCCGGCCTCAAGCTGATCGTGATGCTGGGCGATTATGTGGACCGGGGTCCGAACAGCGCGGGCGTGCTGGATCACCTGATCGCGCCCGCGCCCGACGGCTTCCGGCGGCTGTGCCTGCGCGGCAATCACGACGACATGCTTCTGCGCCTCGTGGAAGGTACGGTCGATCCCGAATGGTGGCTGGAATTCGGCGGCGCGGAAACGCTGTTTTCCTACGGCTACGACCTCCAGCATCTGGCGGGCGACCGGCGCCGGGCGGTGTCGGACATCATCCGCCGCTTCGCGCGCGAGATGCCGCCCACGCATCTGGCTTTCCTGAAGCGCTTGCCGGCCGCGCTGACCACGCCGCGCTACTTCTTCTGCCATGCCGGCGTGCGCCCCGGCGTCTCGCTGGAGGAGCAGAGCGACGAGGATCTTCTCTGGGTGCGCGCGCCCTTTCTGGAGCACAAGGGAGCGCCCTTCGAGCGCACCATCATCCACGGGCACACGCCGAGCAAGAAGCCCTTCGTCTCGCGCTATCGCATCGGCCTCGACACCAATGCCTGCCGGGGCGGCAAACTCAGCGTGGCGCGCATCGCGGCCGACGGGGTGAGGATTCTGTCGGTCTAGAAATCGGCCCGTTGCATGGATTGCGCGACACCGCAGCCGCGCAGCCGCTTCCAAAT
The DNA here is from genome assembly GCF_001463805.1 of Aureimonas sp. D3. Lineage (NCBI taxonomy): Bacteria > Pseudomonadati > Pseudomonadota > Alphaproteobacteria > Hyphomicrobiales > Aurantimonadaceae > Aureimonas > Aureimonas sp. D3. The sequence goes on from NZ_BBWM01000058.1 coordinate 6,424, forward strand.
TGCCGGCCGACCGTCCATTCCTATAAAGTATGAAGCACTTGGTTTGGGGGCGTCGAAGCCTTATACGGCATGTGTTTCACCGCTTCAAAGGCGACGACACGGCCATGCAGACCTGCTTCAGCGCCCTCGATCGACATTCGGTTCGCCATGCTTGATCAGATCGCGCGGCGCGCAGGCGCTTCGCAGGCGCAGGTGAACGCTCGTCCGAGCTACCGCGCCGACATCGACGGACTGCGCGCGATCGCGGTTCTGGCCGTCGTCTTCTTCCATCTCGGCCTTCTGCCCGGCGGCTTCGTCGGGGTCGACATTTTCTTCGTCATCTCCGGTTTTCTGATCTCGCGCATCATCTTCTCGGAAGTGGACGCGGGCACGTTCTCGATCGCGCGCTTCTACGAGCGGCGCATCCGGCGCATCGTTCCCGCGCTCACAGTGGTGATGCTGGCCACAGTGATCGGCTTCGCCTTCGTGCTGACGCCGGTGGATTACAAGTCGCTGGGCCAGAGCATGGCCGCGACCGTGGCCTTCCTCTCCAACATCTACTTCCTCACCAAGACCGGCTATTTCGACCCATCCAGCGAACTCGCGCCTCTTCTGCACACATGGTCGCTGGCGGTGGAAGAGCAGTATTATCTCCTGTTTCCGCTGGTCGCGATGGCGATCGGGCGCGCCGGGACCTCGCGCCGCCGCGCGGTCGTGCTGATCGGCTTCGTCCTGTCCCTGGCGCTGTCGATCTGGCTGGTGCGGGTCGATGCGACGCTCGCCTTCTACCTGCCCTTCACGCGCTTCTGGGAAATCCTGGCGGGGGCCTTGGTGGCGCTGGCCCCGCACGCACCGCCTTCGCGCGCGCGCGCCGAAGCGTCGAGCCTTCTCGGTCTTGCTCTGCTGGCAGGTTCGCTCGCCCTGTATCACGAGGGGATGCTGTTTCCCGGCGAAAGCGCCTTGCCGCCGGTGATCGGCGCGGCCCTGATCCTCTATGGCGGACGGGGCGAGCGCCATCGGGTCAGCGCCCTTCTGTCGCTCCGCCCGCTGGTCTTCGTCGGGCTCATCTCCTATTCGCTCTATCTCTGGCACTGGCCGATCATCGTCGCGCTGCGATATGCCCTGATGCGCGAGCCGGAGGGCATCGAGACAGGTTTGGCGCTCGTCGCCATGTTCGCCTGCGCAGTTCTCTCCTGGCGCTTCGTGGAACGGCCCTTCCGCCATGAGCGGCCCGAAACGCGCGGGCGTCTGTTTCTCGGCACGGCGGCGCTCGGCGCGCTGGTGGTTCTGTTCGCGGGCCTCGGGCAGGTCACGGCGGGCTTTCCCGGACGCTTGCCGGAACGCGCCCGCGCCGATGCCGCCGCCGCGCTCGACACCAATCCGCGCCGCGCCGCATGCGACCGCCTCGCGCCCGAGCGCCTTCGGGCCGGCGAGGCCTGCGTGATCGGCGATCCCCATGCTGCCGAGGCGGACTTCCTCTTCATGGGCGACAGTTTCGCCGACGCCAGCCTGCCCGGCATGAGCGAAGCGGCGCGCCGGATGGGGCGCAAGGGCTATGCGCTGGTTCATAGCGGCTGCTTCGCGCTGGCCGGTGTCGATCAGCCGGACCCGGACTGCCGTGCTTTCGTGGACGCGGCGCTGGCTTTTGCCAAGCGCCATCCCGAGTTGAAACAAGCGGTCCTCACCGCCCGCTGGACCAGCGCGCTCCTCGGCAATCGTTTCGGCCAGAGCAAGGGCGAAAACTGGCTCATCACGGACGATGCCTCGCCGGCGCCGAGCCTTGCGGAAAACCGCGCGGTGTTCCGGCGCGGCCTCGCCCGCCTGATGGACGGGTTGGCGCCGATGCAGGTGAGTCTCGTCGCCTTCATTCCCGAGCAGCGATACGATGTGCCCCGCGCCCTGATGCTGCATGATCTCTACGGCCATCCCGCGCAGGCCAGCCTGCCGCTGGCCCTGCACGAAGCCCGCCAGGCCCCGCTGCGCGCGGCCTTCGCCGATCTGGCGCGCACGCAGTCCTTTCAGCTTGTGGATGTCGGCGCGAGCCTGTGCTCGGTGGCGGAAGGCTGCCCGATGCAGCGCGAGGGCGTGGTGCTCTATGCCGACGACAACCATCTCAGCCGAAGCGGCGCGCTGGCGCTATCGGATGTGCTGGCGCGGGCGCTGCAGCCCGGCGGCTGAGCACGGCCGAGCCGGGCGGCACAACAACGCCCAGCTAACAGAACTGTCTTTGTTGCATCATCTCATGATTCACCATTCGCCGATCACAAAGCTGCGACAGATCGTGCGAAAGCGGTCTTCATTAAAATCATAAAGACCAACCTCTACAGGAGTTAGGAACTCGCCGCGTAGCATCCTGATAAATCAAGGGGATGCATCATGGCGCTTCAGGACTTCTTCGGAAATCCCGTCAAGCTCAGCGGCGGATACGTTAAGACGGCCAATGGCTACAACAGCTCCAAGCTGATCAATGGAGTTGCGACGGGAACGGCCGAGAACGACGCCTTCTCGGTCGGCATGGGTCGTTATACGCTGATCGGCGGAGACGGCGACGACCGATACTATCAGGTCGATCAAAGAACCAAGATCGTGGAAACCGCGACGGGCGGCATCGACACGGTCAACCTCGTCGGCAGCTATGTCATGGCCGATCATGTCGAGAACGCCGTGGTCGGCTATGCCGACGGCGTGTTCGGCAACGCGCTCGCCAACTATATCGTCGGCAATGCCCGCTTCCAGATCATCAATGGCGGCATGGGCAACGACGTCCTGACGGGCGGCGGCGGCGGCGACATTTTCGATTTCAGCGCCAAGTCGGGCTACGATGTCATCACCGACTTCCATCCCGGCGGCACGTCCGGCCCTTCGATCATCCCGGACACGATCCGGCTGAGCGGCTACGACTTCAAGTCCTTCGCGCAGGTGAAGGCGGCGATGACCCAGGTCGGGTCGGACGTGATCCTGAAACTGACCGAGACGGACGCGGTCAAGATCCTGAACACGCAGGTGAAGGATTTCACCGCCGACAACTTCCACCTCAAGCTCGACACCTCGCAGTTCAAGCAGACCTTCAACGACGACTTCAACTCGCTGAATCTTTGGAACGGCAAGGACAGTGGCACCTGGCGCACCGACTATGGCTGGGGCGGTGATCGAAACGCCGTGATGGCGCGCACGCTGCCGGGCAATGGCGAGAAGCAGCTCTATGTCGACACCGCGATGCTCGATAAGAATGGGCAGGCCGTCACCACCAACCCGTTCAGCGTCAAGGACGGCATTCTCAGCATCCATGCCGACAAGACGCCCGATGCGCAGCTCGGCGCGCTCTACGGCTATCAGTATACGTCGGGCCTTCTGACGACGCGCAACAGCTTCACCCAGACCTACGGCTATTTCGAAGCGCGCATGGAAGTGCCCGCCGGCCAAGGCGTCTGGCCCGCCTTCTGGCTCTACACGACCGGCAAGAACGGCTCTGAGCTGGACGTGATGGAAAGCCATGGCACCGACGCCTGGGGAGCCACCACGCACGATTATTCCACCGGCAAGGACGTGCCGCTGTCGAGCACGATCTTCACGCCCGACCTCACCGCCGGCTTTCACACCTATGGCGTGATGTGGACGGCCTCCACCGTCACCTGGTATCTCGACGGCGCGGCGGTGAAGTCCATCGCGACCCCGGCCGACATGCACGGCCCCATGTACATGCTGGTGAATCTCGCGATCGACAAGACGGCCGATCTCTCGACCTTCAAGGCGGCGGACCTGAAGGTGGATTATATCAGGGCCTACAGTCTCGACGGGAGCCCCCTCGCCCACGCCGCCGCCGAGCAGGCCGCCATCGTCAAGGAGCCGGTCGCTCAGGCCTTCGTGGGCACGCAGGGCGACGACACCTATACGATCACCAGTTCGAAGGACACGATCGTCGAGCAGGCCAATGGCGGCAGGGACATGGTGCGCGCCAGCGTCGATTACGTGCTGCCCGACCATGTCGAGAACATCACGCTTCTGGCGGGCGCGCTGAAGGCCACGGGCAACGATCTCGCCAACCAGATGTTCGGCAATGCGGAGGCCAACACGCTGATCGGCGGCGGCGGCAACGACACGATCATCGGCGGGGCGGGCGCCGACACGATGATCGGGGGCACCGGCAACGACTTCTATTCCGTGGACAATGTGGGCGATGTCGTCATCGAGAAGGCCGGCGAGGGGCGCGACGGCATCGGCTCCTCGGTCGACTACACCCTGCCCGACAATGTCGAGTACCTGACGCTGGAAGGCAAGGCGATCCGGGGCACCGGCAACGAGCTGGACAATGCGCTGACGGGCAACGCCATGGACAATATCCTGTCGGGCGGCGCGGGCAACGATACGATCGACGGCAAGGCAGGTGCCGACACGATGATCGGCGGCACGGGCAACGACACCTATTGGGTCGACAATCCCGGAGACAGGGTCGTGGAAGCACCGAACGAAGGCTATGACACCGTTCGCGCCTCGATCGACTACACGCTATCAGACAATGTCGAGATGCTGGTTCTGGAAGGCAATGCCATCCGGGGCACCGGCAACGCCCTGAACAACACGCTTCTCGGCAATGGGCTCGACAACATCCTGTCGGGCGGGGCGGGCAACGACGTTCTCGACGGCAAGGCCGGGGCCGACACGATGATCGGCGGCACGGGCGACGACACCTATTATGTCGACAATCCCGGCGACCGCGTGATCGAAAATGCCGGCGAAGGCCGCGACACGATCTATGCCTCGATCGACTACACGCTGCCCGCCAACGTGGAACAGCTCGTCCTCACCGGCTCGGCCATTCGCGCCACGGCCGGCTCCACAGCGGCGACGCTGATCGGCAACGGGCTCGGCAATGTGCTGACCGGGGGCGCGGGCAACGACGTGATCGACGGCAAGGCCGGCGACGACACGATCCGGGGCGGCGGCGGCAACGACTGGCTGACCGGCGGCGAAGGGCGCGATCTCTTCGTCTTCGCCCCCGGCGGCGGTCAGGACACGATCAGCGACTTCAACGCCGCCGAAGACCGGATCGACTGGTCCGCCTACGGGCACGGGGCGCAGTTGCCAAGCATGATCCAGTCCGGCAGCTCGGTCGTGCTGCTCTTCGACGGCGGCGACAAGGTGACGATCCTGAACGAGACGATCAAGGACCTGACGGATCACCACGTGTTCGCCTGAGACGGGTCTAGGGACCGGGGACAGAACACTTCGGGTCGGCCGAGTGTTCTGTTTCCGGTTCTGAGTCCCGGCGCTCGTTTCTCGCAGTGTCCCGGCGCGAAAACCGACCCGGCTTTCGCGGGAAATGCTCCGGCTTTCTTGGGCCAGAAAGCCCGCTTGGCGTGAAAGGCCGATATCGATCAGGGGCTGGCCCGGCAGTGCTGCGGCACGATCGGCCTTGACGACCCGCCGGGCCCACTGGGATCAGGCCAGTTGCAGGAACAGGGCGTAGAGGCCCGCCGACAGCAGCATCGAGATCGGCAGAGTCAGGAGCCAGGCCGCGCCGAGATTGCGCACCGTGCTCATCTGCAGGCCGGTGCCGTTGGCGACCATCGTGCCTGCGACGCCCGACGACAGCACATGCGTCGTTGAAACCGGCAGGCCGAACCGGTCCGCCAGCCCGATCGTCGCCATGGCGACCAGCTCGGCGGATGCGCCCTGTCCATAGGTGAGGTGCTGCTTGCCGATCTTCTCGCCCACCGTCACGACGATGCGCTTCCAGCCAACCATCGTGCCGAGGCCGAGCGCAAAGGCCACGGCGACCTTGACCCAGGTCGGGATGAAGCGCGTGCCGGCATCCAGCGAGGCCTTGAAGGCCGACAGGGCCGAGGTCTCGTCGGGTGTCAGGGAAACCGTCTCGTCCGCCTTAAGACGCTTGATCGCTTCCGACGCGAGATACATGGCGTTGCGCACGTTCTTCGTGACGGCCGCCGGCACGGCCTGAAGCGAGCCGTAGCGCGAAACCTCCTTGTCGATGTCGGTGGCGAGCGAGGCAAGCGCCGGCAGCGTGTCGGGCTGAAGGGTCTTCTGCGAGATATAGCGCTGCAAGGTCGCCTCGGCCGTCACCGCGGCGTCGACGCGGTAGGGGCCGCGCGGGGCCAGCGCGGAGACGACGGCCTCGGCGCGCTGGTGGAACTCAGGCATGTAGCTTTCGGGCACGGCCCGGTTCAGGGCATAGGCGGTCGGCACCGTTCCGATGAGGATGAGCATAATGAGGCCCATGCCCTTCTGCCCGTCGTTGGAGCCGTGCAGGAAGCTCACGCCCGTGCAGGTGAAGATCAGAAGTCCGCGAATCCAGGCCGGAGGCGGCGTGTTCGCGCTCGGCTCGCGATAGAGCGCCTCGTTGCGCACGAGGACGCGCATGACCTTGAACAGGATGGCGGCCAGGGCAAAACCAAGAATCGGCGAAAGAAGCAGGGAATAGCCGACCTTGGCCGCCTCGCCCCACTCGACCCCGGCGGTGCCGCCGTGACCGCTCAAGACCGCGTTGGCGACGCCGACGCCGATGATCGAGCCCACCAAAGTGTGGGACGAGGACGAGGGCAGGCCGAAATACCAGGTGGCGAGGTTCCAGACGATGGCGGCGATCAGGAGCGCGAAGACCATCGCGAACCCGGCCTGCGACCCGACGCGCAGGATCAGTTCGACCGGCAGAAGCGAGATGATCGAATAGGCCACCGCACCGCTCGACACGAGCACGCCCAGGAAGTTGAAGACGCCGGACCAGACGACCGCGACATGGGCGGGCAGCGAATGGGTGTAGATCACGGTTGCGACCGCGTTGGCCGTGTCGTGGAAGCCGTTCACGAACTCGAAGCCCAATGCGATCAGCAGCGAGACGAACAGGAGAATGAAGGGCAGATATGTGGTCGGCTGGACTCCGGCGGCGCTGGCGTCGGCGTAGATGCTATAGGCGACATAGGCGATGGCGGCCCCTGTCGCGACCACGAAGCCCCATCGTCCGGCGGCTCCCAGACCACGATCGAGATCAGGGCGTCTTACTGCGACGTCTGCGGCGGTCCGTTCAGCGGTGATCGTCATGATCCCTCTCGAAGTTGTGAACGAGAGATCGTAGCGCGCCCATATGACAGAGGCGCGATAGCGGCCGGATCACTCGGTGCGACGAGGGGAACGGCGTGACGTCGCGTGCCCTAAAGCCGCAAAAGGGCAGGCAATTCTCTCATGTCCGAAAAGACCCGCATCGCCCCGGCATCCACCAGCCGCGCCTCATAGCCGGGGTAGCAGTGCCCTCCCCCGTGAAAGCCGAAGACCGGCATACCTGCCGCGACCGCGGCCCGAACGCCGGTTTCGCTGTCTTCGATAACGAGGCATCTGGCCGGCGCGACATTCATGGTTCTGGCGGCCAGGAGAAAGAGGTCCGGCGCGGGCTTGGGACGGGGTACCAGATCGACACCGAACAATCGCCCCTCGAAATGAGGCAAAAGACGGGTCAACTCCAGGACATATCGCAGGTGCCCCATCGCGGCGTTCGATGCCACGCAGGTCGGGATACCGACGCCCTCCAACACCTCCACGACGCCTTCGATGGCCCGCAGCTCGGTGCGGTAGGCCTGTTCCACCAGATGATCCCGGTCGGCTTCGAAACGATCGGGGAGCGCTCGCCCGAGCGACCGCTCGACATGCTCGATCATGTCTCTTGTGGTTCGGCCGACGAAGGCTCGCGCGAGGTCATGGGGACTGGCCAGAAATCCGAGTTTCGTCAGTTCCTGCGCATCGATCCGGCACTGGATCGCCTGACTATCGATCAAAACGCCATCGCAATCGAAGATCACCAGTTCGGGCTGACAAGCAGAATCCATGCCGGGGCCTTTGCCGATCGGTTGGGGACGATGGAGTCCTAGGCGATGGAGATGACAAGCGGCTGACGGGAGGCGAAGCAAGCCCAAACGGAGTAGGCCGATCACGGTCCTTGCCCATGGTCCGTGACGGCCTCAGCCCCACAAGCGGATCGGACCTGACGGCGGATGGGGGCAATGCCTCCGCGTGCGCGCGAACCAATGCTAAGGAAGGCCCCCTGCCGAACTCGGAGACATCTGCATGGCGCCCACTCTTGCCCAGCTTCGGGCCGTCGATGCCCTGGCCCGCACGGGGCAATTCTCCAAGGCAGCGCGCGAGATCGGCGTCAGCCAGCCGACCGTCTCAACGCAGGTTCAGGCGTTCGAAGCGGCCGCGCCGTTCCGCATCTTCAACCGCGAGGGGCATTCGGTGCGTGTAGCGGCCGATGCCGAGCCGCTGATCGCCAAGATCCGCATCGCGCTGGCCTGTCTCGACGAGATCGAGCGCGACATGGCGGTGGCGGGCGGGTCGGCAGAGCGGCGTTTGTCGATCGGCTTCAGCGCCCATCGTTTGATCATGCCGATGCTCTCCGCCTTTGTCAGCCGCCACGGCAACATTCGCGTGGTGACGAGAGGCGGGCCTTCGGCCGAACTGATGGAGGCGGTTCTGAAGGGGGAGTTGGACGTCGCCGCTATCTCCCGCCCCGCGCCCGATCCGCGCTTCGCCTGCTTCGAACTGGTCCGCTGCCGCATCCTCGTCTATGGCCGCAAGGGGCATCCGCTTCTGCAAGCGGGAATTCTTTCCCTCCGGGACCTCGACAGGCAGAAGATGGTCCTGTGGAACAAGCTGTCGGGCACGCGCGCGCTGCTCGACACGCTGGCCGGCGAGGCGGGCATTCGGCTGGATCCCGTCATGGAAGTCGCGACACTGGACGTCGCCTATGCGGCCGCGGCCGTCGGCATCGGGCTGGCCATCGCCGTGGAAGGCGAGGTCGAGGCCGACGAGCATATCGATGTCGCCATTCTGAAGGGGGCCGGCGCGGATATCGGCCACTATCTCGTGACCCTTCCCGAATATGTCGGTCACTCCGCCGTCGCGGCCTTTCTGGCGATAGCGGGAGAGAAAGTGGAGGGATCGGCGCCCGCCCGATTCTGAAACCAAGTATCGACCAAGATCTCCAATTATAGTCTATATCTATACTTACTGATCATTCATAGAAGCGTCATGTCGAAGGTTTAAATGGGCGGCACCGGCAGATGGTGCTGCCCTTTGGCTTCTTTTCGACATCGCTATGACCCGTTCTTATGATCTTGCCATCGTGGGCGCCGGCATTGTCGGCCTCGGAATGGCTCTGGCGGCCGTGCGGCAAGGCCTCAGCGTGGCGGTCGTCGATCGCGGCGCGGCGGCCACCGGCGCCTCGATCCGCAATTTCGGCTTCGTCACCGTGACAGGGCAAAAGGCCGGCGCGCACTGGGCGCGGGCGCGGCGCAGCCGCGACGTCTGGGCCGAGGTCGCGCCGCTCGCTCGCATTCCCGTCCGGCATCACGGGCTCGTCATGCCGGCTTACCGCGAGGAAGCGGCCGAGGTTCTCCACGCCTTCCTGCGCACCGACATGGGCGAGGACTGCCGGATGATCGGGGTGAGCGAGGCCGCCACTCTCGTTCCCGCGCTCCGCCTCGATAAGGCGCGCGCCGTGCTTCACAGCCCGCACGAGCTGCGCGTCGAATCCCGCGAAGCGGTGCCCAGACTGGCCGCCTGGCTGACGGAAGCGCACGGCGTCACCTTCCATTGGCGCACCGCCGTTCAGGCGGTCGTGCCGGAGGGACTCGCGACCTCGGCGGGTCTCGTGCGCGCCGCGCGCGTCGTCGTCTGCCCCGGCGACGATCTCGCCACGCTTTATCCCCAGCGCATCCGCTCCGCCGGCATCCGCATCTGCACGCTCCAGATGCTGCGCGTCGCCCTGGCAAAGCCCGTGCGGCTCGGCGCGGCCGTGATGTCGGATCTGTCCTTTGCCCGCTACGAAGGCTTTGCCGATCTCCCCGAGGCCGCGCCGCTGGGCCGACGACTGGACCGGGACGCCGCCGAACAGCGGGCGGCCGGCATTCACCTGATCGCCGTTCAGTCGGCCGACGGCTCGCTCGTGGTCGGCGACAGCCATGTCTATGGCGACCACCCCGCGCCCTTCGCCAGCGAGCGCTTCGACGCGCTGATCCTGTCGGAACTCGACGCGGTGCTCGATCTGCCGGGCCGCCATGTCGCCGAGCGCTGGATCGGCACCTACGCCTCGGCCACCGACCGCACCGTTCTGGTGGAGGCGCCCGAGCCCAACGTGCGCCTCGCCATCGTCACCGGCGGCACCGGCGCTTCCACCGCCTTCGCGCTCGGCGAGGAGGTCGTCGGCGAGCTTTTCGGCCTCGGAGCCGACCTGTTCCAACACAAGGAGATCGCGCGATGAGCGAGATCAAAGCCGTCGTCTTCGACTGGGCCGGCACCGTGATCGACTTCGGCTCGCGAGCCCCGATGGGCGTCTTCGTGGAAGCCTTCGCGCGCTTCGGCGTCGCCGTCTCCGTGGCGGAAGCGCGCGGGCCGATGGGCAGGCCGAAATGGGACCATATCGCCGCGATGCTCGCCGAGCCGCGCATCGCGAAGGCCTGGGAAGCGGCGCAGGGAACGGCGGCGGACGGCGCGGCCGTGGACCGGATCTACGAGATCTTCGTGCCGATGAACGAGGCGGTCGTTGCCGACTATGCCGAGCTCGTGCCCGGCGCGGCCGAGACGGTGGCGGCGCTGCGCAAACGCGGTTGCCGCATCGGCTCCACCACCGGTTACACGCGCTCGATCATGGAGCGGCTTCTGCCGCTGGCGGCCGCCCAGGGCTTTTCGCCGGACAATCTCGTCTGCGCCGGCGACCTGCCCGAGGGCCGCCCGAGCCCGATGAACATGTATCGCACCTTTCTCGATCTAGGCGTCTGGCCGGCCTGGCGCACCGTCAAGGTGGACGACACCGGCGTCGGCATCGAGGAGGGCGTCCATGCCGGCTGCTGGACGGTCGGCGTCGCGCTCAGCGGCAACGAAGCGGGCCTGTCCCTCGCCGAGCTGGCCGCGCTGTCGCAGGACGAGCGCGCCGCCTTGCGCCAGCGCGCCCGCGCCGCCCTCCAAGCCCATGGCGCGCATGTCGTCATCGACAGCGTCGCCGACCTTCTGCCCGTGATCGACGAGATCGAGGCGCGCATCACCCGCGGCGAACGGCCCTGACCCCTTTCCCCTTCTTTCCGGCCCGAAACGTCGGGCGGATCGCCCAAACCAAGGACATCTCCCATGACGACATCCAAGCTTCTGCGCGCGGCGGTTGACCGTCGCCGCTTCCTGGTCGGCACCGGCACGCTCGGTCTCGCCGCCGTCTTCGGGCTCGCCCGGCCCCGGAGCCTGGCCGCCTTCGCTGCCGAAAGCGACTGGTCCGCGCCGGTCGATATCGCCAAGGCCAAGGTCGAGGCCGCCGAGTTCGTCAGCTACGGCATGCCGGATTCCTGGGCCAATTACGGCGAAGTCCTCCAGAAGATGGCGGCCAAGTACGGCTTCACCATCAACCATGTCGATACCGACATGAGCTCCCTGGAAGAGATCACCAAGTTCGACGCCGAGAAGAACAACCCGGTCGCCATCTCGGCCGATATCGGCATTCTCTTCGGCCCCGTGGCCGACGCGCGCGGCGTGGTGCCGCCCTTCATGCCGCCGCTGGCCGCGAAGCTGCCCGCCGGTCTCAAGGGCAAGCAAGGCGGCTGGGTCGCGACCTATACGGGCGTGCCCGCCTTCGTGGTCAACACCGACGTCGTCAAGAACGTGCCGCGCTCTTGGGACGATCTCCTGAAGCCGGAATACAAGGGCCTCATCGGCTCGATCGATGCCGGTGGCTCGGGCGGCACCGATCTCGCCGTCTTCATCGCCTGGGCCTATGCCCATGGCGGCAGCGAGACCGACCTCGCGCCGGGCGCCGAGTTCGCCAAGAAGATGCTGCCGCAATTCTCGACGGCCGCCAAGAACGCCCAGACGCTGGAGCGCGGCGAGGTGCCGATCCAGATCAAGTACGACTTCAACTGCATCGCCGCCGCCGCCCAGGTGAAGGCCAAGGGCGTCAACGCCGAGGTCGTGATCCCGAAGGGCACGATCTATGCGCCCTCGGCGCTGATGATCAACCGCTACAACACGGCCAAGATGGACGCGGGCAAGCTCCTGCTCGACTTCGTTCTCTCCGACGAGGCGCAGATCGCCTTCGCCAAGTTCGGCGCGCGTCCCATCCGCTGGGTGCTCGGCGATCTCGACCTGCCGGCCGACGCCAAGGCGGGCTGGCTGCCCGACGCGCAGTATGAAGGCGTCCACGTCATCAAGAACTGGGCCGATCTCGACGTCGCCGCGATCGCGGGCGTCTGGCAGGAACAGGTCGCGGGAGGCTGATCGCCATGAGCGCCGGCACGCCCGTCGTTCCTCCGCCGCCCGAGGCGGCCCGCCCGTCTCGCGCCGCGCGGCTCGTCGGCGACTGGCTGCCGGCGCTTCCGCTGATCCTCGTGGCCGGCGCTCTTCTGCTCGCGCCCTGCTTCGTCATGCTGCGGGCGAGCTTCGCCGATGCCACCGGCACCGGCTTCACGCTCGGCAACTGGATCGGCGTCTTCGGCTCGCGCACCGCGCGGGCCGCCATTCTCAACAGTCTGCTTCTCGGCTTCAGCGTGGCGATGATCGCGCTTCTCATCGGCGCGCCGCTCGCCTGGGTCCTGTCGCGCATGGCGCGCGGCAGTCGCTCGCTCTATCTCGGCCTTCTCAACGTCGCGGCCAATTTCAGCGGCATCGGCATCGGCTTCGCCTTCGTGGCCGCGCTCGGCACCTATGGCATGGTGACGCTGATGGTTCGCGCCGCCGGGCTGGACATGGTGCCGCCCGCCGCCAACTCCTTCTGGGGGCTGGTGCTGGCCTATGAATACACCAACGTTCCCATGTTCGTGCTCTTCTCGCTCCCCTCGATGGCGCTCCTGCGCGAGGAGTGGTGGGAGGCCGCGCAATGCTGCTCGGCGACCCGCCTCCAGTTCTGGCGCCATGTCGGCTGGCCCGTGCTGCGCCCCTTTCTTCTGGCCTCCTGGCTGCTGATCTTCACCTGGTCGGTCGGCATGTACGGAACGCCCGTCGCGCTGATGGGCGGATCGCCCGCCGCCTATCCGCTGATCACGATCGATATGAGCCGTACGCTGCAAGGCTCGCTGTTCGGCAGCCAGCGGATGCCCGTCATGGCGGTGATCCTGATGATCTTCGCGATGGTCAGCCTTCTCCTGTTCCGCCTCTTCACCCGCCGAGGTCTGAAATGGCTGACGTGACCTTGTCCACCGCGCCCGGCCCCGCGCGCACCTTTCGCCGCCACCGGGAAGGCCCGGTGCGCGCGAGCTGGAGCGCCCTGCCGCTCCTGATCCTCGCCGCGCTCTACATCCTGCTGCCGATCGCGGCCGTCCTTCTCTACAGTCTCGCCACGCGCTGGACGAGCGAAGTCCTGCCGGACGGCTACACGCTGGCCAACTGGATCAACGCCTTTTCCGACGAGCGCTTCCGCGCCGTCCTGTTGCGCTCGCTGGGGCTGGCCGTGGCGGTGGCGGTGATCGACCTCCTGCTCGTCGCGCCCGCCGTCTACTGGCAGCGCGTGCGCAATCCGGCGATCCGCCCCGTTCTGGAAACGCTGGCCGCGATCCCCTTCGCCATGCCGCTGCTCGTGATCGCCTTCGGGCTCCTGCGCGCGACGGGCGATTATGTGCCTCAGGCTCAGGGCACGCTCGGCCTGCTTCTGGCCGCCCATGTCGCGGTCGCCTTCTCCTTCGTCTACTGGTCGATCGACGGTGCCATGGCGGCGGCCAAGGTCGAGGAACTGACGGGAGCCGCGCGCACCTGCGGCGCCTCGACCGGGCAGACCCTGCGCCATGTGATCCTGCCCAGCATCGGACCGGGCCTCGCCAGCGGCGCGATCCTCGCCTTCGCCGTCTCCTTCAACGAGATCGCGATCGTCCAAATCACGACGGGCAGCCGCTTCGAGACGGTGCAGCTCTATCTCCTCAACATGCTCAAAAGCGCTGATGCCGACTTCAACGTGCTCGCCGTCATGACCATGATCAACTTCGCGGTGACGCTTCTCCTGTCGGTCGCCGTCGTCTACTTCAACGCCGGACGCAGCGCCTCGGCGCCCGCCGGCGCCGGGAAGGGAGCCAAGCCGTGAGCGCCACGATCGACATTCAGAGGCTGGGCAAGCACTATCACGGCAAGCCGGCGCTTCAGGACGTGAATCTCAGCATCGCGGCGGGCGAGATGATCGCTCTGCTCGGCGCGTCGGGCTGCGGCAAGACCACGCTCCTGCGCTGCATCGCGGGCCTCGCCTCGCCCGACGAAGGGCGCATTCTCTTCGGCGGCCGGGACATCACGCATATGCCGACGCAGAAGCGCCCGATCGGCATGGTCTTCCAGGCCTATGCGCTCTTTCCCAACATGACGGTCACCGAGAATATCGGCTTCCCCCTGAAGGTGCGGGGCGCGGACGCCGCCAAGATCCGCGCCCGCGCGGACGAACTCATCGAGCTCGTCGGCCTGTCCGAGCGCGCCGGCCATTATCCCAACCAGCTCTCGGGCGGCCAGCAGCAGCGCACCGCGCTCGCCCGCGCTCTGGCCTCCGACCCGGACGTTCTGCTTCTCGACGAGCCGCTTTCGGCGCTCGACGCCGTGGTGCGCGACCACCTGCGCGACGAAATCCGCCGCATCCAGCAGCGGGTCGGAACCACCGCGATCATCGTGACCCACGACCAGTCCGAGGCGCTCGCTATGGCGGACCGGATCGCCGTCATGCGCGCGGGGCGGATCGAGGAGGTGGCAAGCCCCGACGCGCTGTATGAACGCCCCGGCAGCGCCTTCACCGCGGGATTCATCGGCGGTCGCAACCGGCTCGAACTGCCCGTGCGGGGCGGGCGCGCCCGGCTCGGCGCGATCGAGTTCGAGGTGGCCGGCAGCCCCGCGCGCGCCGGCATCTTCCTGCGCGCCGAGGACATCCACCGGAATGCCTCGGGGGTCGGCGAGCCCGCCGAAGTCGAGGCGCGATTGTTTCAGGGCCAGACGACGCGCTTCTACCTCCAGCTGAAGGGCGAGGAAGGGCCGCTGCGCCTGCGCGTCGACTGGCCGAGCCGCGACTGCGCGGACCTTGCGCCCGGCGCCCGCGTCCATGTCGCGATCGACCCGAAGGACGCCCATGTCTTCCCCATCTGAGGCCCCGTCACGCCCGGAAGCCGCCCGAGGCTACGACATCCTGTTCGTCACCGCCGACCAGTGGCGCGCCGATCACGGCCCCGGCCGCGCACCCTTGCCGCTCCCGCATATCGAGGCGCTCGCGCAGGGCGGCGTCACCTTCGAGCGCCATTTCACGCAGGCCTATCCCTGCGGTCCGGCGCGGGCGGGGCTGCACACCGGCCTTTATCCCCACAAGCATCGCTCGATCCAGAACGGCACCCCGCTCGATGCGCGCCACCCCACCGTCTTTTCCGAGGCGCGACGGGCCGGCTATCGGCCTGTTCTCTTCGGCTATACCGACACCACGGCCGACCCTCGCACGCTCCAACCCGGCGACCCCGCATGCGGCGATTACGAAGGCCTCGCGCCCGGGATCGAGGCCGACACGCTGCTCACCGAGCGCGCCGGGCCTTGGCTCGCGCACCTGAAGAAGCGCGGCTACGACGTGCCCAACCCCGAGCGCGGGCGCGAGGCGATCTTTGCGCAAAGGCCCTTCGGCGCGCCCGCCGTCTTCGCGGCGGAGGATTCCGAGACGGCTTTCCTGACCGACCGTTTCCTCGACTGGCTGTCCGTCACCGGCCCCGAACCCTTTTTCGCCCATATCTCCTTCATCGCGCCGCATCCGCCCTTTGCCGTCGCCGAGCCGTTCCATTCGCGGCTCGACCCGGCCGACATCGCCCTTCCGATCGGCTGGGGCGATTTCGAGCGGGACGCCGCCCAGCATCCGCTGATCGCCTTCCACCAGCGCACCGTCGATCTCGCCGGCTTCGCACCCGGCCTCTGCGGCCTCGCAGCGGCGGCCGACGAGCGTCTGGCGCGCCGCCTCAGGGCCACCTATGCGGGCTTGGTCGCCGAGGTGGATCATCATCTGGGGCGCATCGTCGCCGCGCTGAAGGCGGCCGGGCGCTGGGATCGGACGTTGATCGTCCTGTCGGGCGACCATGGCGAGCAGCTCTTCGACCACGGGCTTCTCGGCAAGCTCGGCTATTTCGACCAGTCCGCGCACATCCCGCTGATCCTGCGCGATCCCCGCCCCGAGGCCGATGCCGCGCGGGGGCGTCGCATTGAGGACTTCAGCCAGTCGATCGACATCCTGCCGACGATCCTCGACCTCGTCGGTGTCGCTCCCTCGCCCAATGTCGATGGCCGCAGCCTCCTGCCCTTCTGCCGCGGCGAGCGACCGGAGAACTTGCGGGACGCCGCCCATTGGAGCTTCGACTTCCGCGATCCCGCCCGAGGCCAGACGCAGAACGCCTTCGCCCTGCCGGCCAACCGCCTCAGCCTCCACGTGGTTCGCACGGAGCGCTTCAAATACGTCCATTTCGCCGGTCTGCCGCCGGTCCTCTTCGATCTCGTCGACGATCCTCTCGAACGGTGCGAGCGCTCTCGCGACCCGGCCGCCATCGCTCTGAAACTGGAAGGCATGGAACGCCTTCTCGAACTTCGTCTGACCCACGAGGATGACACGCTGGTGCGGTGAACAACCGCGCTCTGCGATAGGATGTGAGCGCTCTTCGCGGCAATCCCTTCCAAGCGAGTTCGGCCCATGGCGGAGGGCGGCACAGACCTTCACCCGCCGGGCACGGCTCGGCGTCCGGGAGCGGTTCGCGACGCCGGCTTAGAAGCGAGACGACGGCTCGGCATGGGGTTCCTGAAGGGGGCTAACATCCGGGCTCCCGGACAAGCGGCTGGGGCCCATGAGTTGACTCATGGCGCCTGCTTCTCGACCGCAAGCCCGCCGTGCCGCAGTGGCTGGCGGCGGACCGCCGCACCAGCCATGCCGTCGTGTTGCGGGAAGAGCTTACTGCCGGTCGGGAACGCCGGCCTGCGCGAAGGTCGCCATGCCGTTGTGGCAGGCGACGGCCGCCTTCACCATGGCGGCGGCGAGCGCGGCGCCCGTGCCTTCGCCAAGGCGCATCCCCAGCGCCAGAAGTGGGACCTTGCCCATGCGCGCCAAGGCCGCCTGATGGCCCGGCTCGGCCGAGACATGGCCGAAAAGGCAATGGTCGATCGCGGTCGGGTCCAGCGCCTGAAGAATGGCGGCCGAGGCCGTCGCGACATAGCCGTCCACGATCACGGGCACGCGCTGGAGGCGCGCGGCGAGGATCGCGCCCGACATGGCGGCCAGTTCGCGCCCGCCGAGCCGGCGCAGGATTTCGAGCGGATTGCCGAAATGTGGGCGGTGCAGGTCGATCGCCTCCTGCACGATGGCGCGCTTGCGCTCCATACCGGCCGCGTCATGCCCCGTGCCGGGGCCGACCCAGTCCGCCGCCTCGCCGCCGAACAGGGCCGCGAACATCGCGGCGGCGACCGCCGTGTTGCCGATGCCCATTTCACCGATGCACAGGAGATCGGGCTCGCCCGCCAAGCACTCCATGCCGAAGGCCATGGTCGCCGCGCAGTCCTTTTCGCTGAGCGCGGGCTCCTTGGACATGTCGGCCGTGGGATAATCGAGCGCGAGGTCGAAGACCTTGAGGCCCAGGTCGAACGTCGCGCAAATCTGATTGATCGCCGCGCCCCCGGCCGCGAAATTCTCGACCATAGCCTGCGTCACCGCCGTCGGATAGGCCGAGACGCCGCGCGCGGCGACGCCGTGATTGCCCGCGAAGATCGCGACCGTCGGCCGGTTGACGCTCGGCGCGCGGCCCTGCCACGCCGCCATCCATTCGGCGATGTCCTCCAGCCGGCCGAGACTGCCGGAGGGCTTGGTCAGTTCCTCCTGCCGGTGGCGCGCGTCGTGGCGGGCGCGAATGTCGGGTCCCGGCATCTGGGCAAGCAGCGCGCGGATGTCATCGAAGGGGCGGCCGGTGGCGGACATGGGATGAGGTTCCTCGAAGAAATGCGGACCGGGCGGAACGGCTGGGCCCGCGTCCGGCGTCGAACCAGAGCGCAGCGCAGCAGGCAGACGCCCGCGCGAGCGCGTTGGGTTCGACGCCAAGCTCCATAGGCAAGAAGCCCCTCGCGCGCAAACCGTCGAGCCCGCAACCGTCCGAAACGCCGATCTGCGACAGACCACCGGACATCGAGCTGTGTTTTGGCCGATGGGTGTGGGCATTCGGGAGCGTCGAGGGCGTCATGGCATCCTTAGAACCGGGGATAGAACCTTTCGCGTCGATCGACCGGGTCTTGTTCCCGCCGGCCATCGTTGCCGGTGCTCGTCCATGCGCTGCATGGCCAGCGCCCGGCGCCTCGCAGACAGAAACAATCCCTCGCTCGCCCTCCGCCGGATGGTTCTGTCCCCGGTTCTTAGCGTCGGGAAAGATCGGCAGGGACCGCCGGTCTCGATCGACCGTCTTTTCAGCGCCTGACATTCGCTGAACCCCGGTCCACGTTTTCTCGAGGGGTCATGACCGGCACCAGCGTTGCGGAACATTCCAAGGAAAGTCGATGGCTCAAAAGGCGCGGAGCGCGGCGTGAATCTGGGATAGCGAAGCCGGCCGGATCCATGCGGCCATATGGGCCGTGATCGACGCGCCGAGCCCAGGGCATCCGCCCCGGACCAGACCGGCTGCGCGGGATGGCCGCGTCGGGATTTCAAGACGAGTGTCTGCGGGATCTCGTCCATGGGGCGAACGAACGCGACGCGGCGGATTCCCCCTGTCAAACTCTGCTAGAAGCCACATGACCAAGAGCCAAAAGAGAGCCGATCATGCTGCGCTTCTGGGGACGATTTCTTCGCGCGAGCGCCTTTCTGACGCGCTTCCCCGCGCGCGCCAGCGCCTTCGAGGGTGGCCCGCATCCGCTGGGGCGCGATGCCCTCGCCTTCCCGTTCGTTGGTTTGGCCGTGGCGCTGCCTCCGGCCCTGATCCTTCTCGGCCTCGCCGCGCTCGGGCTCCAGCCCTTCGCCTGCGCCTTGATCGCTCTTCTTCTTCTCATCGGGCTGACCGGCGCGCTGCACGAGGACGGTCTGGCCGACACGGCGGACGGGCTCTTCGGCCATGCCACGCGCGAGCGAGCGCTGGAGATCATGAAGGACAGCCGCATCGGCACCTATGGCGCGCTGGCGCTGATCGGCGCGTTTTCCTTG
Source organism: Aureimonas sp. D3 (assembly GCF_001463805.1). Taxonomy (NCBI): domain Bacteria; kingdom Pseudomonadati; phylum Pseudomonadota; class Alphaproteobacteria; order Hyphomicrobiales; family Aurantimonadaceae; genus Aureimonas; species Aureimonas sp. D3. Next base: position 25,541 of record NZ_BBWM01000058.1, read on the forward strand.
CGCGCCGCGCTTCTGGCCGATCTCACGGCCCATGCGCCCGCGCTCGGCGCGCTGGCGATGCTGGTCGTAGCGGGCGCGAGCCGGGGCGCGATGGCCTGGCTCTGGTCCAGCCTGCCTTCGGCGAGGCCGGGCGGATTGTCGAATCGGATGGAAGCGCCCTCCCCGCATGAAGGGCGTCAGGTCGCGCTTGCAGCTCTCGGCCTCGCGGTCGCGGGCGGGGCGGCGATCGCCGGCTGGACCGGCGCGCTCGCAACAACCGCTCTCGCTCTCTGCGGGCTCTGGTTGTTTCGCCGCTTCATCGCGCAGAGGCTCGGCGGCACGACGGGCGACACGCTCGGCGCCGCCCAGCAGATCGTGGAATGCCTTCTCCTTCTCGGCCTCGCGCTCGCGGCTTGAGCGCCACGACACGAGATCACCGCGTCCGCTCAGGAAGCGGCAGAGACGGCGCGCTTGGCAGCCCTCAGATACGAAGACCCGTTCCCAGGCCCATGGAGGCCAGAATCACGGCCGCGTCCGGCTCGGGCTCGATCACCGGAACGCCCATGCCATCGCGCACCGCCATCACGGCGATCTCGGCATCGTTGGTATCGGGCACCTCGAACAGAACGGGCATTTCCTCGAGGTCCTCGGACTCGCCAGCCTCGCGGGCGAAGACGCGCGCATCGCGCAGCTTCGAAAAGGCCTGGAACTTGCGGGCATCATCGCAGTCAATTCGCACGACGTACATTTTTAAGGCCTCCGTTCGAATTGTTGAAAAGTTAAGCACGAGTTCCACGCTCTGCCAAGCGAGTCTTTTCTCCCCATGTTTTAGAAGCGTTCGAAGCCTTGCTTCGGCGCGCCGGGAGTTCCAATAGGAAGAGAATGGCAAGGCGGTGGAGGCCTTCATGCAAGCCCAATCCGAATCCGAGCGGCCGAGGGTCGCCCTCTTCGTGACCTGCCTCGTGAATGTCATGCGGCCCGGCATCGCCGAGGCGACGCGCGATCTTCTGGTGGCGGCGGGCTGCGATGTCGAGGTGCCGCTGGATCAGACCTGCTGCGGCCAGCCGGCCTTCAATTCGGGCGACGAAGCCAGCGGACGCGCCATGGCCCGGCACCAGATCGAGGTTCTGGAATCCTACCCCTATGTCGTCGCGCCCTCGGGCTCCTGCGCCGGCACGATCCGCCACGACTATCCCCACACGTTTCGCGACGATCCCGCCTGGCTGCGCCGCGCCGAAGACCTGGCGGCCCGCACCCATGAGATCACCAGCTTCCTGGTCGATGTCATGGACTTCCACCCCGCGCCCACGCGCTTCGCGGCCAAGGCCACCTATCACGACACCTGCTCGGGCCTGCGCGAACTCGGCGTCCACGACCAGCCCCGCCGCCTCGTGGGCAGCGTCGAGGGGCTCGATCTCGTGCCCCTGCCCGGCAACAATGTCTGCTGCGGCTTTGGCGGCACGTTCTGCGTGAAATATCCCGCCATCGCCAATGCCGTGGTGGAGGAAAAGGCCGTGGCCGTGGAATCGACGGGCGCGGACATTCTGCTCGGCGGCGATCTCGGCTGCCTCATGAACATGGCCGGCAAGCTGCAACGGCGCGGCTCCCCGGTGCGCGTGTTCCACACGGTGGAGGCCATTGCCGGCCGACTGGGCACCCCCGCCATCGGCGAAACGCCCACCGGAGAGAAGCCATGAGCGCCCCGGCCCCGACGCCCACACCGGACTTTCTGCAACGCGCCGACGGCGCGCTGGCCGACCGCTGGCTGAAAACGGCGATCGACCGCACCACGGGCACGGCGCGCACCAAGCGCGCGGCGATCGTCGGCCAATGGCCGGACTTCGCGGTGGCGCGCGAGCGCGGCAAGGCGATCAAGGATCACGTGGTCGAGAATCTCGGCCATTACCTCGCCGAGTTCGAGCGCAACGCGCGCGCCAATGGCGCTGTGGTCCATTATGCCGAGACCTCCGATGAGGCCTGCCGCATCGTCGTGGACATCTGTCGCAAGGCTGGCGCCAAGAGCGTGACGCGCTCCAAGTCGATGCTCGGCGAGGAGATCGGCCTGCCGCACGCGCTGGAGGACGCCGGCATCGAGCGGGTCGAGACGGACTTGGCCGAACATATCGTGCAGCTCGCCGGCGAGCGGCCGAGCCACATCATCTGGCCCGCCATGCACAAGACGCGCGAGCAGATTTCCGAATTGTTCCGCGCCTCCCATGCCGACCCGCATCGGGAGGAAACCGCCGAGGCCATGGCGGCCTCCGCGCGCCGGCATCTGCGCCAGCGCTTTCTCGACGCCGATGTCGGCATATCGGGCGCGAACTTCCTCATCGCCGACACGGGCAGCGTCTGCACCGTGACCAATGAGGGCAATGCCGAGATGACCACCACGCCGCCGCGCATTCATATCGCGACGGCCGGCATCGAAAAGCTCGTGCCCTCGGCCGCCCATGCCGCGATGATGCTGCGCCTTCTCGTGCGTTCGGCCACGGGCGCGGCGCTGACGCAATACACGACCTTTCACACCGGGCCGAAGCGGGCCGGCGATCTCGACGGGCCGGACGAGTTCCATATCGTACTGGTGGACAACGGACGCACCAAGATGCTGGCGGGCGAGGAGATGCGCGAGATGCTGCGCTGCATCCGCTGCGGGGCCTGCATGAACCATTGCCCCGTCTTCAACCAGATCGGCGGCCACGCCTATGGCGGCACCTATCCCGGCCCGATGGGGGCGGTGCTGACGCCGATCTTCGACGGGCTGAACGAGAAGACACGCGACCTCGCCCATGCCTGCACGCTGAACGGACGCTGCCGCGAAGTCTGCCCGGTCGATATTCCGCTCCCGACCCTGCTCAAGGGCTGGCGCACGGCGAGCTGGCGCGAGGGACTGGAGCCGCGCACGATGCGGATCGGAATCGGGCTCTGGCGCTGGCTCGCGACCCATCCCCCGCTCTACCGTCTGGCCATGGGGCTCGGCTCCAAGGCGCTGCATCTCATGGGCGGCGCGCGCGGGCGCATTTCGTCCCTGCCGCTCGTCGGCGGGGCCTGGACGCGCCATCGCGAGATGCCCGCACCGCCGAGCGGGCCGACCTTCCTCCAGGCCGAGGCCAAGCGCCAGCGGGAGGGCGCGCGATGAGCGACGCCCGCGAGCGCATCTTCGCCGCCATCCGACACGCGATCGGTCCCGCCCGCGCGCCGGACCGCATCCGCGCCGAGGCCGATGCGCTTCTCCTGGAGCCCGAGCGGGTGCGCCCGCGCTTGGCCCATGGCGATCTCACGACCCTGTTCGAAGCGGCGGTGACGCGCCTGCCGCCGGGCGCCTCGTCGGAACGCGTGGCGAACTGGGCCGCCCTGCCCGCCGCTGTGGCGGCACATTTCGCCACGCGCGGCCGAGAGCCGGCGCTGAAACTCCAGCCGACGCCCGCGCTTCTGGCGCTGCCCTTCGCTGAGGCCGGCGTGGCCTTGCGTGAGGAGGTGGACGACCAGATCGCCCTGTCGCTCGCCGAATGCGCCGTCGCCGAAACCGCGAGCCTTCTGATTCGCTCCGGCCCCGATATGGCGATTCTCGACGCCTTCCTGCCGCTGCATCACCTCGTGGCCGTGCGCACCGCCGATATCGTGCCGCATCTGGAAGAGGCGGTGGCGCGCTTCGATCTCTCGCGCAGCCGCAATCTCGTGGTGGTCACCGGCCCGAGCGGTACGACCGACATCGAAGGCAGTCTCGTGATCGGCGTTCACGGCCCGGCGACGCTGCACATCTTCCTGATCGAGGATTGATCGCCGGTCGGCGCTGACAAGGCAGAGCTTTGTCTTTATACGGCGCGCCTGCCTTCCGGCCTCGCTGCGCGGGTATCGCGGCAGAGGCCGGCGCACCGGCTGAAACGGAAAGGCTCCACCATGTGGTCCGAACCCTTCGAGGGCTGCGATCCGATCGAAGCGGCCGCGCGCCTGCGCCCGCTCGGCCGGCTCGCCTTTCTCGACAGCGCCGCGCCGGGCGGGCCGAACGGGCGTCGATCGGCCATCCTCGCCGCGCCCTTCGCCGAATTCACCGCCTCGCTGCAGGAGACGCGCCTCTCGGGCGCGCGAATTGAGGACGAGCCCTTCGCGGCGCTGGATGCTCTGCTCGGGCGCTATCGCGCGGAGGCGACGGGCGCTTCGCGCCTCGGCCCAGGCCTTGCCGGCTTTTTCGCGTTCGAAGCGGGACATTTCGTGGAGCATCTGCGCGCCGTGCCGGACTTGGCTCCGGACCGGCCGCTGATCGCGCTCGGGCTCTACGACACGGCGCTGGTCTTCGATCATGAATCAGGGCGCGCCGATCTCGTCTCCGCCGGCTTCTCCGCCGCGCTGGACGCAGCCTCCCCCCGCGCGGCGCGCGAGGCCGAGGCGCGTGCGCGCATCGCCGCCTTTCGCGTAGCGCTGAGCCGCCCCGCTCCGGCCGCGCCCCCTCCCCCGATCGCCGCGCCGGATTGGCGTTCCGATTTCGACGAAGCCGCCTACGCCGCCATGGTGGAGCGGGTGCGCGACTTCATCCGCGCAGGCGACGTCTATCAGGCCAATGTGGCGCGCCGTCTCACAGCCGCGCTGCCCGACGGCTTCGATCCGTTCGGCTTCTACCGCATATTGCGGCGCATCAACCCTGCCCCCTTCGCGGCCTATCTGGAAGCCGAGGACCGCACCATCGCCTCCGCCTCACCCGAACTGTTCCTGCGCCTCCATGGCCGCGAGGTCGAGACGCGGCCCATCAAGGGCACGGCGCGGCGCGCGAGCGACCCCGCCGAGGATGCCGCCGCCGCCGCCGCGCTTCTCGCCTCGCGCAAGGATCGGGCCGAGAATGTCATGATCGTCGATCTCCTGCGCAACGACCTTTCGCGCGTCGCCGAGCCCGACAGTGTCGAGGTTCCCGCGCTGTGCGCGCTGGAGAGCTTTGCCGGCGTGCATCATCTCGTTTCTCAAGTGCGCGCGCGGCTCAAGCCCGAGCACGGCGCCGGCGCCCTTCTGCGCGCCACCTTCCCTGGCGGCTCCATCACCGGCGCGCCGAAAATCCGGGCCTGCGACATCATCGCCGAGTTGGAAGGGCGGCGGCGGGACGTTTATTGCGGCTCGATCGCGCATCTGGGATTCGACGGCGCGGCCGATCTGTCGATCGCCATTCGCACGGTGGAGTTCGAAGGCGCCCAAGCGCGCTTCGGCGCGGGCGGCGGCGTCACCATCCTGTCGGAAGGTGCCGACGAATACCGCGAAACCTGCACCAAGGCCGCGCGCATCCTGGCGGCTTTCGAGGCCTATGCGAATGGGGCGAAGGCGCGGACGTGATCCTGCTTCTCGACAATTACGACAGTTTCTCGGCCAATCTCGCCCGCTATCTCGAACGGCTGGATCTCAGCGTCACCAGCATCCGCAGCGACCGGATCACGCTCGCCGGAATCGAGGCGCTTCACCCCGAGGCCATCGTCATCTCGCCCGGCCCCTGCGGCCCGATGGAAGCGGGCGTCAGCCTCGACTGCGTGCGCGCCTTTTCGGGCCGCGTTCCGATTCTGGGGGTCTGCCTCGGGCATCAGGTGATCGGCGCGGCCTTCGGCGGCGAGGTGGGCCGTGCGCTGCGCCCCATGCACGGACTGTCCTCGCCCGTGCGCCATGAAGCATCCGATCTCTTCGCCGGTCTTGCCGACCCTTTGGAGGTCGGGCGCTATCATTCCTTGGTCGTTCGATCTACGGTTGAAATGGAGACGAAACTTCGCGTTACTGCCTGGTCGGAAGAAAACGAGATCATGGCGCTTCGTCACCGCGAGCATCCGACCTTCGGGATTCAGTTCCACCCCGAATCAGTCCTGACGCCCGATGGCCTCCTGATTCTGGGCAATTTCAGGACATTGATTGGCCGGAAACGAGTTTGAATCGAGAGGCGATCTCCCGCCAGCGCGAGGTACGCACGTCAATAATAAGGCAGACCAACGGGTTAGCCCCACTTCCGGCGCAAGTCCTTCGAAAAGCGAGACAATCCGCGCCCGACCATCTTTCGCTTTCGTAAGCCAGCTTATAATTACTTAAATGCGAAACGAAATGCGTTCTTGCATATCGTTTCGCATGAACGAGCGTATCAGTCTGCGAGGCTCAGGCGTGCCGGACACTATGACGGCCTCACCTTCCGAGTCGACGAACGAAGACGCGCAGCTGGTCGCGACCCTTCTTTCGATCGCCAAATCAACCCGCGCCTTTCTGGCGCTGCTTCTGGCGCAGATCGATCTGCATCCCGGCCAGGATCAGCTCCTCGTGCGCCTGACGCCCGGCGAGTCCGTCAGCGTATCCATGCTGGCCGATCAGCTCGCCGTGCGCCCGTCCACCGTCTCGAAGATGCTGGATCGCCTGATCGAGAAGAATCTCGTGCTGCGCGAATCCAATAGCCGCGATGCGCGCCGCACCATGGTGACGCTGACCAGCGCGGGGGAAGCGGCCAAGGAGCGCGTGCTCGCCCTATGGATGCGGCTGGAAACCGAGCTTGGCAACGCGATGGAGGAGCGCGAACGCTCGGCGCTCCTGAGTTCGCTCCAGCAGGTGGACCAGCTCCTGAGCGTGAGACTGCGCCGCCTGCGCTGAGCGCGGCGGCGGCCGACCTTCAAGCGACACGGCGCTCGCGGTTGGCGCCGAGGCTCTTCCTCACTTCCGCCCCAAACGGGGTTCAGCGGGCCTTGGCATGGCTTGCGGCCCCGTTGCGGCAGGCCCGACGCGGACTTGTGGACGCCTAACCCAAGCGAAAGCCGGCGAACTTGTTGAAGCCTCTCGCGAAAGCTAGGCTATTCACGGCTTTTCGCATATGCTCAAAGGCGTGCGCATTCAACGAGAAGAAGATCGCCATTCCCGTGACGAGACCCTCGCATCTTTCCCGACGCACGGCTCTGAAATACGGTCTGGGCGGCGTGATCACGCTGCTCTGGACGCAGGCTCGGGCCCAGGACCCGCAAGCCCAGCCGGCAGCGCCCGCGCCGCAGGGTGAGCCGCAACCGGCCGCCGCGCCGGCTTCCCCCCCGATTCATGTCGATCTGAACGCCTTCTCCTTCGACAATCTGTCGGCGGCGATGCGCAATCGCGCGGCCCAGCCCTATCAGGATCCCGGCAACGAACTGCCCCAGGTGATCCAGGATCTCGACTACGACCATTACCGGCGCATCCTGTACCGGCGGGACCGGACCGTCTGGGCCAACGAGCCGCTGAACTTCCAGATGCAGGCCTATTTCCCAGGCTTCCTCTACAAGGCGATCACCCGCATCTATGTGGGCGACGGCACGCATTTCCAGCCGCAGGTCTTCTCGGGCGCCGATTTCGAATTCCTGGCTCCGCTCGATCCCTCGCTCTTTCAGACCATCCAGCTTCCTGGCGTGGCGGGTTTCCGCCTAAACTATCCGCTCGACCGGCCCGATCTCTTCGACGAACTGGTCTCGTTCCTCGGCGCGTCCTATTTCCGCGCGCTCGGCATGAACAACCGGTACGGCCTGTCGGCCCGTGGTCTCGCCATCAACACGGCGACCACCACGGCGGAAGAGTTCCCGCGCTTCACCTCCTTCTTCATCGTGAAGCCGCAGCCCACCGACGAGACGGTGCAGATCTTCGCCGAGCTGGAAGGCCCGAGCCTGACGGGCGCTTACGCCTTCCTGCTCAAGCCCGGCCCGCAGACGGTGATCGACGTCACCGCGCGCCTGTTCTTCCGCGGCGAGGTGGAGCGGCTGGGCGTCGCGCCGCTGACCTCGATGTTCTATTTCGGGGAGAACGACCACAGCAAGCGCGAGGATTTTCGTCCGCAGGTGCATGACAGCGACGGCTTGTTCATCCTGCGTCCGAACGGCGAGCGCCTGTGGCGTCCGCTCAAGAACCCGGACGATCTCGCCCTGTCCTATTTCACCGAAGCCTCGCCGAAAATGTTCGGCCTGCTGCAGCGCGATCGCGACTTCTCCCATTACGAGGATGTCGAGGCCCATTACGAGCTTCGCCCCTCGCTCCTGATCGAGCCGCTCGGCGACTGGGGCCGGGGCAGCGTCCAGCTGGTGGAAATCCCCACCAATTCCGAGGTGAACGACAATATCGTCGCCTTCTGGGTGCCGGAAGAAAAGCCCAAGGCCGGCTCGCAGTTCGAGTTCCGCTACCGGATGCACTGGGGCTCGATGACCGAGATGCAGAGCCATGTCGCCGTGGTCGGCGGCACCTATGCGGGCGTCGGCGGCAACGGGGCCGACACGGCGGACACAAATCTCTGGCGCTTCGAAATCAATTTTGAGGCCGGCACGGCGCAGAACCTGCCGCTCGACGCGATGGTCGTGCCGATCGTCGATGTGCCGGCCGATGGGGCACGCCTCGTTCATAGCGGCGTGTCGCGCCTGCCGGGCGGCGGCTGGCGCTTGTCGATCGAACTGGAAAAGCTGAATGCCAGCCCGGTGGAGCTGCGCGCCAAGCTCTCCTTCAACCAGCGCATCATCTCCGAAACATGGTTGTACCAATGGACGGGCCGTCCGTGATCTCGCGCAACCCGTCCCTTGCGCTTCCGGGCGAGGCCGAGCGGTTCTTCGACTCCCGCCCCGTCGGCTATCTCGTCGGCCGGCCGGACCTTTCGGAGGAGGAGGTTCTGGCCGCCATCGCCGAGCGTCTGGCCTTCGACGGGCGCACCGGGCCGGAGCCGCAGGTGGTGATCGAGGCAGCGCGGCTGGGCAAGCGCAAGGCGCTGGCCTTTCTGCGCAAGCTGGTGCTGCCGCAGCCCCGCTCGCCGCTCGCCATGCCCGTGCGGCCCATCCTGCGCGAGCATCTGACCCATGGGGTCGGCGAAGGCCATTGAACGCATGACGGCCGGGACCAACCTCCCGGCCGAGCCATTTCATCAGACCATGGCGTCACGGGCGGATGTTGCATCCGTCCTGGCGCCGGAGACGGGCCGGCGCGCCTCTCATGATTCCGTCAAGGTCTCGTGGTGATGTCGCCGCCCGCACGAGATCCTTGTCAGCGAGCGCGTCCGTGATCGTATTGGGTAGATTCTTCTTCGCGCTGTTCGCGCTGCTCCTGGCCGTCGTGGCCGGCGTCCTGTTCGCCGTGGTGATCACGGCCAATGGCACGACCTGGCTCCATGTGGTGCAGGTGCTCTTGCTGATCGTCTGCTGCCTCTGGCTCGCCTGGGGCTTCAACACGGCGGTGGTCGGCATCTTCTCGCGCCGAGGCCGGCGCTGGACGGCAGCGCCCGACGGGCGGCGCTCGCAGAGCCGCACGGCTATTCTCATGCCAGTCTACAACGAGGACGCCGACGCCGTTCTGGCGCGCGTCGCGGCCATGATCGAGGGCCTCCAGGCGATCCGCCGGCTCGACAATTTCGACGTCCATATCCTCTCGGACTCCACCAAGGCCGAGGCCGTCGCTGCCGAGCGGCGCGCCACCTTCTCCGTCGCGGCCGCGCTGGAAGCGGGCAGCCATCTCTATTATCGCAACCGCAAGAAGAATATCGGCCGCAAGGCCGGCAACATCGCCGACTTCGTGACCAATTGCGGCGGCGCTTACGACTATATGCTGATCCTCGACGCCGACTCGCTGATGCGGCCCGAGACCATGCTCGAAATGGTCGCGCGCATGGACGCCGATCCCGAGCTCGCCCTTTTGCAGACGCAGCCGCTCATCATCGGCCGTCGCACCCTGTTCGGCCGCGCGCTGCAATTTTCGGCGGCGCTCTATTCGCCCGTCTTCTCGCGCGGCATCGCCTCGCTGCAGGGGCGCGAAGGTCCGTTCTGGGGCCATAACGCGATTATCCGCACCCGCGCCTTCGCCGATCATTGCGGCCTGCCCAATCTCTCGGGCAAGCCGCCTTTCGGCGGGCACATCCTCTCCCACGACTTTGTGGAAGCCGCGCTTCTCGCGCGCTCCGGCTTCAAGGTCCGCGTGGACCCCGATCTCCAAGGCTCCTTCGAGGAAGCGCCGACCAATCTGATCGAATATGCCAAGCGCGACCGGCGCTGGTGCCAGGGCAACCTTCAGCACGGGCGTCTTGTCCCTGCGCCCAACATCCGGTTCTGGAGCCGGGTGTCGATGATCTCCGGCATCATGGCCTATGCGGCCTCGCCGATCTGGCTCCTGTTCCTGATCGTCAGCCTTCTCGACCCTATCCTCAGCCCCGCGCCGAACTATTTCCCGGCCGATTCGCTGTTTCCCGTGTTCCCGCAGCCGGAGACCGGCAAGGCGCTGCTCCTGCTGCTCGGCATCGTGCTCCTGCTTCTTCTGCCCAAGACGCTGATCGCCTGCTACACGGCCTTCACGCGCCGCTCCACGGCCTTCGGCGGCCTGTTCACCGTGCTGCTCGGCGGCGGCGTCGAGCTTGTCCTGACCAGCGCGCTCGCCCCGATCATGATGATGTTCCAGTCCAAGGCGGTGGCGGAAATCCTGCTCGGCCTCGACAGCGGCTGGCCGTCCACCGACCGCGACGACGAGGGCCTGCCGCTGAAAACCGCCTTCCAGGCCTCCTGGTGGATGGTGATCGCCGGTGCGGTGCTCTTGTTCCTCACCTTCTTCTATGCGTTCGAGCTGTTCTTCTGGGTCTGTCCGATCGCCATTCCGCTGCTGATCGCGCCGCTCTTCATCTCGCTTTCGGGCGACCCTGCCTTGGGCGACTTCGTTCGCAAGACGAGCGTCTTCGCAACGCCCTTCGAACTCGATCCCGAGCCGGTCATCCGCTCGTCGGAGAAATGGCGCCGCCGCCTGACCGACGAGACCATCGGGCGCGAACCGAACATCACGAAGGACTCCAGCGCTTCGCCCTTGCCACCGGCGGCCATCGCCACGGCCTGATCGAAGCCATATCGAGGATCGCGCGCCGGGCGGGGCCCTCCCCGTCCGGCGTTTTCGTTTGGGCCTGCGCCAAATCCAAGACGCCCCCGCACGCCGTCTTGCCCGCTTTGTTTGGTTGACTGCGGGAAGATGGCGTTCAGAAACGGTTCAGCTGGCCGACCTTAATCCTAAGTCTATATGACCGATGGGTCTCACCCACCCATCGCATCGGCGGATGAAGCGAGTGAACAGCCGGAAGGCCGGGTCGCTCGCGGGTGCAGTCGGAAGGTGCGGGAAAGCTCCCCGAGCGAAAGAGCTGTCTGGCCTTGGACGAAGGCGGCACGCGAAGCGACCGGCGAACAGCCTGCCGCAGGCATGACGGCGGATCGTTCGCTGGCCAGGCTTGACGCGCGGCGACGGCTTCGCCACGCAGAGAATGGAATGGCAGGGCATGACATCGGCAAGGGTTGGAGTATCGGGCACGGCACGCGATCATCGCGTCGACTTCTTTCGCGGCTTCGCCCTGTTGACGATCTTCATCAACCACGTGCCGGGCGTGATGTGGGAGCACCTGACCTCGCGCAATTACGGCTTTTCGGATTCGGCCGAGCTTTTCGTGTTCCTGGCCGGCTTCGCCTCGGCCTTCGCCTATGGCCGGTCCTTCCTTCAGGGCTCGGCGCTGGTGGCGAGCCTCAAGGCGTTGCGCCGCGCTGGCACGCTCTATCTCGTCCATATCACGCTGACGATGATTACCGTCTCGCTCTTCGCCCTGGCGGCCATGACGACAGGTGACGGGCGCTATCTCATGGAGCTTGGCATCGGTTATTTCGTGACCCAGCCGATCGAGACGCTGGCCGGCGTTGCGACGCTCATGCATCAGCTCGCCTATCTCAACATCCTGCCGATGTACTGCGTCATCCTCTTGATGCTGCCTGCCATGCTGGCGCTGGTGCGCCGCTTCGGCGTCTACGGGCTTTTGATCGTCTCCGCGACGCTCTGGGCCGTGGCCGGCACGACGGGCTTCAACCTGCCGAACCATCCCAATCCCGGCGGCTGGCAGTTCAACCCTTTCGCCTGGCAGATGGTCTTCGCCATCGGGCTGGCGGCGGGTCTTGCCAAGGCCGGCGGGCGGGCGCTCGTCGCCTATCATCCGACGCTCTACGCCGTCGCGCTCACCTATCTCTTCCTGTCCTTCCTGTTCGTGGAGTTCCAGCTCTGGCACTGGTCGGCCATGGTGCCCGGCCCCTTCCTGATGACGGGCTTCGACAAGACCTTCGTCACGCTGCCGCGCCTCATGCATCTGGCCGCGCTGGTCTATGTCTTCGTTCATGCGCCCTATGGCTCGGTCTTCCGGCGCATCGGAGCCGCGAACCCGCTCTGCCTGATTGGCCGGCATTCTCTACCGATCTTCGCGACGGGCACGATCCTGTCGCTGCTCGCGCAGATCCTGCGCCTGCATCGCGAACCCTCGTTCTTGTTCGATACGCTGCTGATCGCAACCGGCCTTGCGCTTCACTACGCGCTCGCCCTGTTTCTCGAATGGTGGCGCGGCGTCAGCCAGACGGGCAAAGCCAAGGCCGTCGCACCGGCGCGCCCTGCAGTGGCGGAGCCCGTCGCGCCGCCCGCCTCGCTCGGCCGGGCCGGCTGACCGCTCACGCGAATGCGCGAAAGACAGGCACTCGGCGCGGTCGTCTTTTGCGGGGGATGGGCTATAAGGGCGGCCAAACCGACCTTCGGGAAAGGCCGAGCATGAAGGACCAGCATCACCCCTTCTTTCGCCCGCTATGGCGGCGCGTCGTCACCGTCGCGGTCTGCTTCGTCTGGGCGGGGGTCGAGCTTTATGCCGGCAGCCAAACCTGGGCGCTGATCACGGCGGCGATCGGCGCCTACGGCATCTGGATCTTCTTCATCACCTATCAGCCGATGGACGAGCCGCCGGGCAGTTCGGGCGATCGGTCGCCGCACTGATCCCTCCCCTTCTCGACGCCCTCACAAAACGGCTCCGCGCCCTCTGGCGCAAAGGCGGCGCCGCATTCATTCTTCACCCAACTCAACGGCAGGATAGGTCTTCATGAGCCTGAAGTTCGGAACCAGCGGCCTGCGCGGTCTCGTCACCGATCTCGTCGGCGAACCCAGCTATCGCTATACGCTCGCCTTTCTGCGGGTGATGAGCGAGCGCGGCGCGCCGAAGCGGGTCGTGATCGGCCGCGACCTGCGCGCGAGCAGCCCCGAGATCGCCGGCCTTGCCGCAGCCGCCGCGCGGGACGCCGGCTTCGAGCCGATCGACGCCGGCGCGGTGCCGACACCGGCGCTCGCTTTGGAAGCGGCCCGGCTCGGCCTGCCCGCCGTCATGGTGACGGGCAGCCATATTCCCGAAGACCGCAACGGGTTGAAATTCTATGGGCTCAAAGGCGAGATCACCAAGGCCGACGAGACGGACATTCTCTCCGCCTTCGAAGCGCTCGGCCCCGTGGCAAGCGAAAGCCTGACGCCCCCGGCCGGGATCGCGAGTTCGGACGCGCGCGCGCGCTATCTCCAGCGCGCGGTCGATGCCTTCGGCTCGGAAGCGCTCAAGGGCGCGCGCATCGGCATCTATCAGCACAGTTCGGTTGCACGCGATATTCTGGCCGAGGCGGTCGAGGCGCTGGGCGGCGAGGCCGTGCCCTTCGGGCGGGCCGATCACTTCATTCCCGTGGACACCGAGGCCCATCGCCCGGAAGACCTCCAGATCTTGAGCGAGGCGGCGGCCGGCGGTTTCGACGCGATCCTCTCCACCGATGGCGATGCCGACCGGCCGCTCATGGCGGACGAGCGCGGCGAGGTGATCCGGGGCGATGTGCTCGGCCTGATCGCCGCCGGCACGCTCGGCTTCGACACGATCGTGACGCCCGTCACCTCCGGCTCGGCTTTGGAAAGCTCCGGCCTCGTGGACAAGGTTCTGCGCACCCGCGTCGGCTCGCCCTATGTGATCGCCGGCATCGAGGAAGCCTTGGCCGAGGGGCGCAAGGGCGTCGCCGGGTTCGAGGCCAATGGCGGCTTCATTCAGGGCACGGACGCGATCGTGGACGGACGCACCATTCCCGCCCTGCCGACGCGTGACGCGCTGCTTCCGCTCCTCTGCGCGCTGGTGGCGAGCCGCAAGGCGGGCGTTCCGCTCTCGGTTCTGGTGGAGCGCGTCGGCGCCAAGCCCGCCGCCTCGCACCGGCTTCAGAACGTGCCGGGAGAGAAGAGCGGCGTATTCCTGGCGCGGCTCGCCGAGGACGAAGGCTTCCGCGCGAGCTTCTTCGAAGGGCTGGGCCAGCCCGGCGCGGTCAACCGTCTGGACGGTGTTCATGTCACGCTGTCGGGCGGCGAGACCATGCATTTCCGCGCCTCGGGCAACGCGCCCGAGCTTCGCTGCTATGCCGAGGCCGCGACGCCCGAGGCCGCCAAGGCGCTGGTGAACGAAGGGCTGGAGCGCGCCGCCCGCGCGCTCTGAGCTTTTTCCTTCGCCGGAAACGAAAAAGGGCCTCCCGAGGGAGGCCCTTTCTTTTGGGAGAGGACGCGCCGCTCAGTTGCGGGCGTAGATGTCCTCGATGCGCACGATGTCGTCTTCGCCCGTATAGGAGCCGACCTGCACTTCGATGAGCTTCAGGTCGATCTTGCCGGGATTGTGCAGGCGGTGCGTGCAGCCGATCGGCAGATAGGCGGCCTCGTTCTCGTGGAAGAGTTTCACCGTGCCGTCCACCGTGACCTCGGCCGTGCCGCGCACGACGACCCAGTGCTCGGCGCGGTGGTAATGACGCTGGAGGCTAAGGATGCCGCCCGGCTTCACGCAGATATGCTTGACCTGGAAGCGCTCGCCGATGTCGATGCGCTGATACCAGCCCCAGGGGCGGTGGATCTTGTGATGCTGCCCGGCTTCCGGCCGGCCTTCGCTATGGAGCTTGGCCACCAGCGTCTTGACCTCGGCCGCCTTGTCCTTGGAGGCGACGAGCACAGCGTCGGGCGTCGAGACGACGACGACATTGTCGAGGCCGACCACCGTCGTCAACACCTCGTCGGAGCGCACGAAGCTGCCCGTCGTGCCCAGCACCGAGACCGGGCCTTCCAGCACGTTGCGGTCGCCATCCTGCGACTTGATGTCGTAGAGCGCGTCCCAGGAGCCGACATCCGACCAGCCGAAGGAGGCTTTCAGCACGCCCGCGCGCGCGGTCTTTTCCATCACCGCATAGTCGATCGAGATGCGCGGGGCGCTCGCGAAACGCTCGGCGTCGAGGCGCAGGAAGTCCAGATCGCGTTGCGCGCCATCCACCGCCCCTTCCGCCGCCTTCAGCGTGTCGGGCGCGTTGGTGGTCAGTTCTTCGACCATGAGCGCCGCCGGGAAGACGAAATTGCCGCTGTTCCAGCTGTAGCCTTCGCGAATGTAGTGCTCGGCCGTCTCGGCATTGGGCTTCTCGGCAAAGCGCGACACCTCGAACAGGCGGCCGCTGTCGTCCAGCGGAGCGCCCGGCGCGATATAGCCATAGCCGGTCGCGGGCCAGCTTGGCTGAATGCCGAGCATCATGATGCGCCCGCCGCGTGCCGCCTCGGCGGCGGTCAGGCAGTCGCGCGTGAAGGCTTCGCCGTCGCTGATCACATGGTCGGCGGCCAGAACGAGACAGACGGCATCGCCATCGCGCCGGCCGGCGATCACCGCGCCGACGGCGACGGCCAGCGCCGAATCCCGCCGCTCGGGCTCCAGCACGATGTCGGCCTCAATGCCGTTGCGCGCCAGTTGCTCGGCGACCGTGAAGCGGAAGTCGGAGTGAGTGACGACGATGGGCTTGGCAAAACGCGGGCCGACGACGCGCAGCATCGTCTCCTCGAACGTCGTGCGCCCTTCGCCCAGGAGGGAAACGAACTGCTTGGGCATCGTGTCGCGCGACACGGGCCAGAGGCGCGTCCCGGAGCCGCCGGCAATGATAATGGGATGCACAAGGGTGCTCATAAATTTCCTTTCGGGTGATGATCACCGGCTACCGATAGGGTTATGTGGTGCTTCTTGTGCGCGACCTGCTTCCGCAACGCAACAGACTGAGCCGTTATTAGCACGGTCTTAGTCTTTTGCGGTAAACGCCATCGGACCAACCGAGAAAGAACAGGCTTGACCTCATCCGTCAGGGCTGCTTCCGTTCGGAAAATTTTAACTATAATACTAGCCTTTCCCGACATTTAAGATTACCCCAACAGCCTTACGGCGAGAATGAGGGCGACCCGGCGCGCTTGGGCTCGGGTCGATCGGGATTGCGGCTTTCCATGAATGCGATCGAGCGCGTGCGCGGCACGGTCTGGGCCGGGTTGGCGGGACTGATGGGCTTCACCTTCGTGGTGAACCTCCTGCTTTTGACCCAGCCCGTCTACATGCTTCAAGTCTATGACCGCGTTCTCTCGTCCGGCTCGGTCGATACGCTGATCTATATCTCGATCATGGCGGCCTTGGCGCTGGCCTTGCTCGGCGTTCTCGACGCGGTGCGCAACGCCATCGCCAGCCGCCTCGGCGCGCGGATCGAGGTGGCGGCCGCCAACGAGGCGATGATCGCCTCCATGAACGGGCCCCGCGCGGGCGTCGGCGACACGCAGCCGCTGCGCGATCTCCAGACCGTGCGCGGTTTCGTCGGCGGGCGCTCGATCTTCGGCTATCTCGATCTGCCCTTCTCGCCCCTCTTCATCGGGCTTTTGTGGTTTCTCCACCCGGCCCTGTTCTTCCTCACCCTGTTCGGCGCCGTGGTTCTCGCCATCCTCGCCTATTGCAACCAGCAGGCCTCGGCCCGTGCCGCGACCGTGGCGAGCGAGAACTCGATGGCCGCGATGTTGTCGGCCCAGAGCTTCGTGCGCAATGCCGAAAGCATCCGCGCCATGGGCATGATGGAGAACACGATCGACGCCTGGGGCGCGTCCGAAGCGCGTTCGCTCGCCGCGCAGGACCGCATGAACCGCACCAATGCCTGGTTCGCGGGGGCCTCCAAGGCGTTTCGCCTGGGACTGCAGATCGCCATTCTCGGCACGGGCGGCTATCTCGTGCTGCAGCGCGAAATGTCGGGCGGCATGATCTTCGCCTCCTCGCTGATTTCCGGGCGCGGCCTTCAGCCGATCGATCAGGTGATCGCCGGCTGGAAGCAGTTCGTGGAAACGCGCAAGGCTTGGGAGCGTCTGCAAAAGGCGCTGTCCAGCGCAGCTCCCCGCCCCAAGGCCACCGAGCTTCCCGAGCCGACCGGCCTGGTGACGATCCAACAGCTTGTCGTGCTCGCCCCGCATAATCCCGCCGCCGAACCCCTGCTGAAGCGCGTCTCAGTGCAGATTCCGGCCGGCACCTGCATGGTCGTGGTCGGCCCGTCGGGCGCGGGCAAATCGACCTTCGCGCGCACGCTGATCGGCGCCATGCCCATCCATGCAGGCTCCGTCAGGGTGGACGGCGCCGACATCCGCAACTGGGACCCCGAACAGCTCGGCCGGCGCGTCGGCTATCTCGCGCAGGACGTCGAAATGCTGCCGGGCACCGTGGCCCAGAACATCGCCCGCTTCGAACCGGACGCCGCCGATGCCGAAATCGTGGAAGCGGCCAAGAAGGCGCAGGTCCACGACCTGATCCAGCGCCTGCCCAAAGGCTACGACACACTGCTGGGGCCTGCGGGACATCAATTGTCCGGCGGCCAGCGCCAGCGCGTCGGGCTGGCCCGCGCCTTTTTCGGCGGTCCGCGTCTTCTGATCCTGGACGAGCCAAACGCCCATCTCGACAACGAGGGCGACATGGCCCTCGAACAGGCGCTGCGCAACGCGCAAAGCGACGGCGTGACCGTTCTGCTCGTCACCCAGCGGCGCAATGTCGCGGAACTAGCCGACAGCATCATGATCCTGCGTGACGGAGCGATCGACGATGTCGGCCCCAAGGCCGATGTCTACGCAAGGCAGGCTGCCCGCCGAAAGGCGGAGGCCGACCAGCGCGAGGGCGAAGCCCGCCGCCGCATCGAATCCATGGTGGTGAAGGGTCAGTTTGGCCAAGGTCAGGCGCCGACCAGCGCGCAGGGAGGGATGCAATGAGCGAGGCCCGCACGACCCCACGCATCGCCGGCCCCAGCGCCCCGCGCGCCCGTCCGCCGCGTGCCCATTGGGCCGACGCGGTGCCCACCCAGTCGCGCAAGCTGACGCTGGCGGGCCTTGCCCTGTCGGGCTTGTTCCTCTGCGGCTTCGGCGTCTGGGCCACCACAGCTCCCCTCTCGGGCGCGGCGATCGCCCACGGCTTCGTGGTCGCGGCCGGGCGCAACCTCCAGATCCAGCATCTGGAAGGGGGCATCGTCTCCGAAATCCTGGTGCGCGAGGGCGATCGGATCGCGGCCGAGCAGCCGCTCTTCCGCTTCGAATCCTCCTCGGCCGGGGCGCAGCGCAACCGGCTGCGCAATCAGCTTCTGTCGCTGGAAGCACGCGCCGCGCGTCTCTCGGCCGAGCGCGACGGCGCGCCGGACCTCGTGTTCCCGGCCAAGCTCCGGCAGCAGCCGGACGACGCGCCGCTCGCCAATGTCCTGTCCGAGCAGATGAAGGAATTCACCACCAAGCTCGAAGGCCATCGGCGCGAAGTTGCGATCATCGGCCAGCAGATCGCCGCGCTGAGCGAGCAGATCCAGGGCCTTGGCGAGCAGAAAAGCGCCGCCCAGGAACAACTGGCCGTGGTCAAGGAAGAGCTGAAGCGTCGCAAGGCTCTGCTCGAAAAGGGCCTCGCCAACCGGCGCGAATATACCGACTTCCTCCTGTCGCAGGCGCAGCTCACCGGCCAGATCGGCGAGTTCGGCTCCAGCGTTCTGTCGGCCAAGACCCAGGTCGAGGAAAAGAAGGAGCAGATCGCCCGGCTCCAGAGCAAGCGCGTGGAAACCGCTGCCGCCGAGCTGAACGAGACGCGCGCGCGCATCGCCGACGTGGACGAGCAGTTGCAGGCCGCCGAGGCCGTCTTGGAGCGCGTCACCGTGCGCTCGCCGAGCGCGGGCGTCGTGGTCAAGGTCAATTACAACGCCAAGGGCGCGGTGGTCTCGCCCGGCCAGCCCATGGCCGAAATCCTGCCGACCGGCGAAAACATGATCGTGGAAGCGCGGCTGACCCCGCAGGACATCGACGCGGTTCATGTCAACCAGCATGCCGATCTGCGCTTCACCGCGCTGAACCGCCTGACGCCGACCGTGGACGCCACCGTGACTTTCGTTTCGCCCGACCGGCTGGTGGATCCGCGCACCGAGCAGCCCTACTACGTCGCACGCCTGCGCCTGTCGGACCATTTGCCGCCCGGCGTCGCCATCGCGCAGATCTATCCCGGCATGCCGGTCGAGACCTACATCAAGACCGGCGAGCGCACCTTCCTCGAATATCTCCTGAAGCCTCTCGAGGACAGTTTCAGCCGCGCCTTCCGCGAAACCTGACGACGCTCCCGCGCGCTTCGCAGAGGCGTGGCGGGTGTTCGCTTAGAGCCGGGGGCAAAACCCTGCGGGTCGATCCGCCGGGTCCTTGCGCCCCCGATCATCGTTGCCGATGCTTGGCCCTGCGCTGCATCGTCTGCGCTCGGCGCCTCGTCGGCAACGCAAGTCCCTCGCCGGCTTTCCGCCGCAGGGTTCTGCCCCCGGCTCTTAACCCAAAATGCACGCTCTGCTTGCCGCGCTGCGGCAAAGCCTCTAGCTCTGGCGCCAGCGTGGCTGGGGAAAGGCGACAAGCATGACGGTTCTCGTGACGGGCGGTGCCGGTTACATCGGCAGCCACATGGTCTGGAATCTCGTCGATGCCGGCGAGGACGTGGTGGTGATCGACCGCCTGTCCACCGGCTTCGAATGGGCAGTGCCCACGGAAGCGCGGTTGCAGGTCGGCGACATCAACGACCAGCCCTTCGTGGAGCGCGTGATCGCCGAATTCGGCGTCACCGAGATCATTCATTTCGCCGGTTCGATCGTCGTGCCGGAATCCGTCTCCGATCCGCTCGGCTACTATCTCAACAATACGGTGGCCAGCCGTGCGTTGATCGAAAGCGCGGTGCGCTGCGGCGTGAAGCATTTCATCTTCTCTTCGACTGCCGCCGTCTACGGCTCGCCGCGCCAGATGCCGGTGCAGGAAACGCAGCCGCCCGCGCCCGAATCGCCCTATGGCACGTCCAAATGGATGACGGAGCTGATGCTGCGCGACACAGCCGCGGCTCATCCGCTGACCTTCGCGGCGCTGCGCTATTTCAACGTGGCGGGCGCCGACCCCAAGGGCCGCACCGGCCAGTCCACCAAGGGCGCGACCCATCTGATCAAGGTCGCGAGCGAGACCGCGCTTGGCAAGCGGACCCATATGGATGTCTACGGCATGGACTACGACACGCCGGATGGCACCTGCGTGCGCGACTACATTCATGTGAGCGATCTCGCCGACGCTCATGCGCAGGCCCTGCGCTATCTGCGCGGCGGAGGCGAGTCGCTCATCGCCAATTGCGGCTATGGCCACGGCTATTCCGTGCTTCAGGTTCTCGATACGGTGCGCCGCGTGGTGGGCAAGGAGTTCGACGTGCGCTTCGCAGGCCGACGGCCGGGCGATGCGACCTCGATCGTCGCCGATGCCTCGATCGCGCGCGAGCGCTTCGGCTGGACACCGCGCTTCGACGATCTCGACCGGATCGTCGCCGATGCCCTGTCCTGGGAAGAGAACCTGTCGCGTCGCAACGCGCGCTGACGTTTTGCTTACGGCCTGTCCGCCGGCCCGGCGTCGGCGGACAGGCCCTGAGGCACAAGACCCTGCCGCCCTATCAAGCGCTTCTCTTCGGGCGGGATGGGCGTGAGGCGTGAAGGGTCGCCCGCCTCGAACGGGCGTGGCAGAAGCACGCTGAGATTGAAGCGTCTGATATCGGCACGCTCCTGTTTCAGCGAGAGTTTTGCGCCTGCGACCTCCGCCTCGAAGGTCTCGAACGCGGCGACCTTGGCCAGCAGCGCCTCGCCCGGCGCGCGCCCGACCCGCGACAACAGTTCCGCAAGAACGACAGCGACGTCGCGCCCGGTATCTGCGGCTTTCGCTTCGTCATGGAGATTGGCCTTCACACGGACGTCGAGCGCATTGTCATCGTCGTCCCTCGCGCTGCGGGCCATGGCAAAAAGACGTGTCGGCGGCCCGTCGCCGGGGCGCGGATAGGTTCGCTCCATCGCGCATTCCTCGCGCCCGCTGCGGGGCGCAGCCCCAGCGCGATCCGTTTTCCATCCCAGTTCTTTCAAGCGGGCGCAGATTTCGCCGGGCGCGATGCCCTGCCTCGGCTGGAAGGTGAAGGTCATCCGAGCCAGTTCCAGAGGACGAAACCAGCGCCGCTGCTCCGCGAGCGTCAGGCTAGGCCCAGGCGCGGGCGGTGGAGACGGTGTGGCCACCGGGATCAGCATCGGCGCGCGAACGCTATGCGACACGACAGGACCGGAGGCCTCGCGGTTGCGATGCCAAAGCTGGAGCGCGGCGAGTGCGCCGCCCAGAAGCGCTACCAAAACCAGAAGCCGCACGAACATGGCGCCCGCGGCCGAGTCCCGTAAGGCGCGAAAGGTCTCGAACAAGAGGGATGCGCTCTTTCGTTTGGAGTTCGCTGACCTTTATATCACCCCAGCGGCGCCGCGACAGCGGGCTGTGAACCGGGGACAGGACCATTCGGCGGAGGGCGAGCGAGCGATTGTTTCTGCCGGCAAGGTGCCGGGCGCAGGCCGTGCAGCGCATGAGCGAGCACCGGCAACGATGCGAGGCGGGAACAAGACACGGTCCGCCGACCCGAAGGGTTCTGTCCCCGGTTCTTATCTCCCGTGACGTGGCCCGACCTTCGAGCCGAGCCGGCGAAAGGATCATCATGAGGTATGTCGCACTCCTGCCTGCAGTGCTCGCGCTGCTCACGATCTTTCCCGTCGGCCAGCTTCACGCCCAAGCCGTGCGCCAATGCGAAGCCGGCGATACCGCCTGCCGGCAGAACGCGCGCCGGACGAATTCGGGCGGTGTTTCCGCGCCGCGCCCGGCCTCGCGCGCACTGCGCCAAGGCAGCGACGGCACGCTCGCGCCGCGCACCGGCCGCTATCGCGAAAACGGCCTTTATGGCTCGGGACAGAACAAGGGTTGCGACAGCCAAGCCGTGCGCTCGCGTCAGCGTTCCGGTCTCGTTCCCAATTGCTGAGAGCTTGTTCGGCCTCTCGCCCGGTATGCCAAATCAGCCTGGGCTGACACGCGCCACGGCAAGGGATGGGAACAGAGACGGCGGGACCGCCCCTTCCTGGCTGCCCGAAGCGCCCGACGCAGCCAGGAACTGGCCGTCAGTCGTCCCGGTTGGAAAACCGGCTCCAGAGATCGGGGCGGCGCTCGCGTGTCAGCCGCTCGGCCTCGGCGCGCCGCCAGCGCTCCACCGCGCCATGATCGCCCGAGGTGAGAACCTGCGGAATCGAGCGCCCTTCCCACAGAGCCGGGCGCGTATAATGGGGATGCTCCAGCAGCCCGTTCTCGAAGCTTTCGGTTTCGCCGGAGGAACTGTTGCCCATGACGCCGGGCAGAAGGCGCACCACGGCGTCGAGCAGCACGAGCGCCGCCATCTCGCCGCCCGAGAGAATATAATCGCCGATCGAGACTTCGATCAGGCCGCGCCCTTCGATCACGCGCTCGTCCACGCCTTCGAACCGTCCGCAGACGATCACGGCCCCCTCCCCTCCAGCGAGGTCGCGCACGAAGCCCTGCGTCAGCGGGCGGCCGCGCGGGCTCATCAGGAGCCGGGGGCGCGGATCGCCCTCGGGGCTCGCAGCGTCGATGGCGCGGGCCAAAACATCGGCCCGCAGCACCATGCCGGGCGAACCGCCGGCGGGCGTATCGTCCACTAGACGATGCCGCCCCTCGCCGAATTCGCGGATGAAGGTCGTCTCCAGCGTCCAGTCCCCACGCTGCAAGGCACGGCCGGCGAGCGACGTGCCGAGCGGCCCGGGAAACATCTCGGGGTAAAGCGTGAGGATGGACGCACGAAAGACCATGACGCTCAGCCGAACGCTTCGACGGAGGCGACGTTGACGATCTGAAGCGTCACGGCGGCACCGCCGGCTGCGTCCAGCGCTTCATGCCATGCGCCGACGTGAGCGGCCTTGGTATGGGCGGTCAGGGTTTCGCGGCTGTCCCATTCCTCGTAGATGCGCACGAGACCGGGCTCCGAGACATCCCGCGCGAAGGCATAGACGTTGCAGCCGGCCTCCTGGCGCGTCGCCTCGATCAGGCGGCGCATGGGTTCGGCCAGAGCGTCGAGCGCCTGATCCGTGGTTTTCAGCGTACCTGACACGATGATCATGATGAATCCTCCCTCGCCCTCTTGGGCGGGTCAGCGATAATGCGCGACGCGGGGGATGGCAACGCGCCGGGGGATGCGCCGTGGAGCCGGGCTTACGCCTCGGTGGGCTTGTCCTCGGTCTCGCCATCCTCGTCGCCTTCGCCCTCGCGCGCCTCGACGGCGCCCGACAAGCCGGCGGCGACGGGCTCGACCAGGATGAAGCCGAGATCGAGATCGACCTCCGGCACGGCCGTCTCGGTGAAGGGGATCATCACGCTGGCGCCGCCGTCGGGAGCGATTTCCAGAATGTCGCCCGCGCCGAAATCGTGGAAGGCCACGACTTCGCCGATCACGGTTCCGTCCGTCGTGCGCGCGACGAGGCCGACGAGATCGGCCTGATAGTACTCGTCCTCCTCTTCGTCCGGCAGGGCGCTGCGATCCACGAAGAGGTCGGTGCCGTTCAGCCGTTCGGCGGCGTTGCGGTCCTTCACCTCGGCAAAGCGAACCACCACGACGTTCTTCTGCACCCGCGCCGATTGGACGGTGAAGCGGCGTCCGGTGCCGTCGAAGAGCGGGCCATAGGCGCCTAGATCCTCGCGGTCCTGCGTGAAGGATTTGACGCGCACTTCGCCCTTGATGCCATGCGCGCCTCCCACGGTGCCGAGAAGAACGGGATCGGACGGCGCTTGGGGATCGGACACGGGGCAGCGAACTCGCGAAGGAACGGAAGATCGGCCAGCCTGCCCGAGGGCATTGGAACTGGCCAGTTCAAAAAACTCCAGAGATCGTTTGACCGCGCGAACGGGCTTCGTCAACCACGGGCCGCGAATCGTCCGGCCGAAAACCCGTCAGGACATCGCCCCACGCCGATCCTGATGGGTCCGTTCATAGAAGCGCCGCTTCACCTGATACATCAGAAGATCGGCCCGGCGCGCCACCTCCTCCAGCCGCTCGCCGGGCCGCATGGTCGCAACGCCCATGGACAGCGACAGGGCTTCGCCGGGATAGAACTGGTTGTTAACCTCGCAGAGTTCCTCGATCGAGGCCATCAGCATCTCCGCCTCGGCGGCTCCCGCGCCCGGCATCAGCACGGCGAACTCGTCCCCGCCGATGCGCGCGGCGGTCCAGGGACGGCTTACGGCTTCCGTAAAGACCTCGCCCGCGCGACGCAGAAGCGTGTCGCCGGCGGCATGGCCAAGTTGGTCGTTCAGCGCCTTCAGCCCATTGAGATCGGCCACCAGCACGCTCACGGTTTCCGTGCGTCGGCGCTCGATGCGGTTCATCTCGTCGTTGAAGAAGGAGCGGTTGTAGAGCTTGGTCAGAACGTCGTGCTTGCCGAGATATTCGAGATAGGCCTCCGCCTTCTTGCGCGCGGTGATGTCGGTCAGCGCGATCTGAACGAGCGACCAATCCCTCTCATGCCCCGGCAGGACGTCGAACTGAAGGACGAAATGCATCTCCTCGCCCTCCAGCGAGTAGTTCACGACCTCGCGGCTCTGGAAGAGCTTGCCGTTCCAGAGATCGATGAGCTGCTCCTGAAAGGGCTGCAGCATCCGGTCGCGGAACACGTCGCCGAGGCGCGACAGGAGCGTGTCGAGATCGGGCGCGCGGAAGAGCTGGAGCGTCTGGCGGTTGACCGAAAGAACGCGGATTTCGCTGGCGCAGCGTGTGACGAAATCGGGATGCACTTCGAGAAAGGTGCGAAAGTCGGACACGCCGGTCGCGCGCACGTCTTCCAGAAGCTCGCGAATGGCCGAGAAGTCTTCTACCCAGAGCGAAACCGGCGAGTTCTCGAAAAGCGCCGTCGCATAGACCTCGCTCTCGGCGAGCCGCCGCCGCGCGCCCTCGCGCTCGCTCACGTCTTCGGTCGCGACCAGAACCCGGTCCCAGGTGTCTTCGTGGCCGGGCAGGATGCGGCCCTTGAGCTGGATGTCGAGCGGGCGGCCGCTCAATGTATGGTTCACGGCGGAACTGGTGAACTCGGGCGAGCCGCTCGCGATCTGAACGATCTCCTCCAAATGGTTTTCCAGCATCGCGCCCTGGAACACTTCGCCCAGCCGGTTGACGAGTTCGGCCGTGTCGCGCGCTTCGAACAGGCGCAGGGTCGCGGGGTTCACGTCGATGATGCGGATCGCTTGCGCCGAGGCGCGAACCCGGGTGAGATCGGCTGAGAGAAAGGCGCGGGGATCGTCCATCCCTTCCGCCCGCCATTGGTCCACGAGCCGGCGGATGCCGCTCCAGTCCTCCAGCCAGAGAGGAATCGGGGCAAGGGCGAACAGGTCCATCGGCATCAGTCTCCCAACGAAGCGCGGATCGAACGGCGAAGGCGGACCGCGGGCAAGCGGCATCCGCCGAGAGTCTGATGCGCGCCGCTTCCGGCCATGGCCAAGCCGACTCGCTGCCCCACGAAAAAGGCGCGCTGGAAAGCCAGCGCGCCTTACTTTTACAGTCGAGATGTTAAGAGATCGGTCAAGCGACCGCTCCGAAACCTTACTCGGCCGAAGCTTCGGCAGCGGCCTGCTCGGCGGCGGCGCGGGCGTCTTCCTCGCGCTGCTTGCGCTCGGCTTCGCGCTCCTGGGCCTTCTTGCCCGGCAGGCCCTTCTTGAGGTTCTCGCGCGACGGACGGTTCACGATGCCGGCCTTGTCGAGGAAGCGCAGCACGCGGTCGGTCGGCTGAGCGCCTTCACCGAGCCAATGCTTGATGCGGTCTTCCTGAAGGGTGACGCGCTCGGCGTCCTTCGGCAGCATCGGGTTCCAGGCGCCGACCGCCTCGACGAAGCGGCCATCGCGCGGCGAACGGGCGTCGGCGACGACGATGTGGTAGTAGGGGCGCTTCTTGGAGCCGGCACGGGCGAGGCGCATCTTGAGAGGCATGGGTTTGTCCTTTGTTCTTGATCCCGGCGCCTTTTGAGGCCGCGCCGTGGTGTCTGACAGTTGAGTTGGTGTTGCGAAGGAGAAGCCGGCGCGCCGGCCTCTATCGTTTCTTGCCCGGAAGACCGGGAAGCTTGGGAAGGCCAGGCAAGCCGGGAAGCCCACCGCCGCCAAGGCCGGGAGGCAGGCCGCCAGGTAAGCCGCCCATTCCCCCGAGGCCACCCTTCTGAAGGGACTTGGCCATTTCCTCGAGCTGCTTGGGGTCCATCTTGGAGAGGTCCGGCATACCGCCGCCGAGACCGGGCGGAAGACCCATCTTGGAGCCGAGGCCACCCATGAGCTTGCCCATGATGCCGGCGCCCTTGCCGCCCTTGCCGCCCATCGCCTTCATCATGTCCGCCATCTGGCGGTGCATCTTGAGAAGCTTGTTGATGTCGGCCGAATCCGTGCCCGAGCCCGCCGCGATGCGCTTCTTGCGCGAATGCTTGAGCAGGTCCGGGTTCTCGCGCTCCCATTTCGTCATGGACGAGATGATCGCGAGCTGGCGCTTGAGCAACTTGTCGTCGAGACCGGCGGCCGAGATTTGGTCCTTCATCTTGGCCATGCCGGGCATCATGCCCATGACGCCGCCCATGCCGCCGAGCTTCTGCATCTGGCCGATCTGATCGGCCAGATCGTTCAGATCGAACTTGCCGGACTGCATCTTCTTGGCCATCGCCGCGGCCTTTTCCGCGTCGATGTTTTCGGCGGCCCGCTCGACCAGCGAGACGATGTCGCCCATGCCGAGGATGCGGTCGGCGATGCGCGCGGGATGGAAATCCTCCAGCGCGTCCATCTTCTCGCCCGTGCCGATCAGCTTGATCGGCTTGCCGGTGACGGCGCGCATGGAGAGCGCCGCGCCGCCGCGCCCGTCGCCATCGACGCGGGTCAGGACGATGCCCGAGATGCCGACGCGCTCGTCAAAGGAGCGGGCGAGATTCACCGCGTCCTGACCGGTCAGCGAATCGGCGACCAGCAGGATTTCATGCGGGGCGGACTTGGCCTTGATCTCGGCCATTTCCACCATCAGCGGCTCGTCGATATGCGTGCGGCCGGCCGTGTCGAGAATCAGGACGTCGTAACCGCCGAGGCGGGCGGCCTGCGCGGCGCGGGCCGCGATCTCGACCGGGTCCTGACCCGCGATGATCGGCAGGGTGGCGACGCCCGTCTGCTCGCCCAGAACCCGCAACTGCTCCTGCGCGGCCGGACGGCGCGTGTCGAGCGAGGCCATGAGGACGCGCTTCTTCTGGCGCTCCGTCAGGCGCTTGGCGATCTTGCCCGTTGTGGTGGTCTTGCCCGAGCCCTGCAGGCCGACCATCATGATCGTGACCGGCGAGGGCGCGTTCAGGTCGATCGCCACCTGATCGGAGCCGAGCGTCGCCACCAGCTCGTCATGAACGAGCTTGACCACCATCTGGCCGGGCTTGATCGACTTGACGATCTCGGCGCCCACGGCCTTGGAGCGCACGCGGTCGGTGAAGGAGCGCACCACTTCCAGCGACACGTCCGCTTCCAGAAGCGCCCGACGAACCTCGCGCAGCGCGGCCGACACGTCGGAGTCCGACAGCGCGCCGCGGCCGGTCAGGCCGTTCAGGATGGACCCGAGGCGGTCCTGAAGGGATTCAAACATCGCATCGTCCTTGTTCTTCCGACCGGCGGAAGAATGGGAACCGGAAGCGCTCCTTCCAAGCCGCAGCGCCAAAGCGGATCGCACCCGCGGGCGAATCTCGCTGGCGGATGGGGACCTCCATGCGGCTCGGCAAACGAGGGACATGGTCGGCGGATTGCGGTCGGAACGGTCGCAAGGTTTGGGTCTTTAAGGCGGCTCGGGGCTCAAAAGTCAAGAGCCACGGCCTCATCCGGTGCAAAACCGGTCCCTCTTCACGCTTTCTCAGAGTTTTGGCGCGAAGACACGCTGCATTCCATTTCATACGCATCGCTGTCGCCACTTTCTTAAGCGTCCGAAGGTAGTCTTCGGACATTCGCTTCGCCGCACGCTGGAACCATGAACATTCTGCGCTTTCCCACTGTCCGATCGTCGGGAGGACCATCTGGGCCCTCCGACGCGGACGTGCGCGCGGAAGCCGACGATCGAGACCCGCCGCTCAAGCCGGCACCCATGATCCTGTCCGGGCCCAACCAGCCGGAACTGCGCGTTCTCATGGCGGTGACGATGTTCCAGCGCTCATCAATCGAGATGCTGCTGACGCGCAACGACAGGGTGCGCGCCATACTCGACCAGTTCCGACCGACCGAATCGTAAGGGCCTCATCCGAAAGCGACCAAGCGACGGCGGCCTGGACCTAACGAAGATGTGATCGCCAGTAGACCGCATCTTACTCGCCTGATATGAGAACGATCGTTCGCTCTCATCTGGCTGATTTCATGACAATCATTGCACCGATCGAACCGTCCGAGGCGGCGAGCGCGCCCCTCTCGCGCAAGGACCACATCCTTCGCGCCGCGCGGCTTTGCTTCTCGCGCTCGGGCTTTCATCGCGCGTCGATGAGCGAAATCTGCGCCGAAGCGAAGATGAGCCCGGGCGCGCTCTATCGCTATTATCCATCCAAGGACGCGATCATCGAGGCGATCGCCGAGGAGGAGCGGCTGGCCGCGAGCGCCTGCCTCGCCCAACTCGCCGCGCCCGGCCCGATCGCCCGCCGCATCACCGATGTCGCGCTGACCTATCTCGCGCAGGCCCGCGACCCCGAGACCGGCAATCTCATGGTGGAGATTTGCTCGGAATCGCTGCGCAACACGGCCGTCGGCGAGCGCTTCCAGGCGATCGAGGCCGAAGTGCGCCAACGGTTTCAGGTGGTTCTGGAGGAGGCGCGCTCGCGTGGCGAGATCGCCGCCGACCTTGACCTCGACCTCGCGCTGACCTTTCTCATGGGCATGGGCGACGGCCTCGTCATGCGGCTTCGCCTTGAGCCCGAGCGCCCAGCCGAAACGCTGCGCCCCTATCTTCACCGCATGATCGCCAGCCTTCTGGGGGCCGACCCCGCATGATCGCGCGCGCTCCTCTCTCTCCCCTCCCTCGCTTCTTTCGGAGTGTTCCCATGCTTCGGTGCCTGGCCCTCTCCCTTGCCGCTTCGGTCGCGCTGAGCGGCCTGACCGCTCCCACATGGGCCGCCGAACCGGCCGCACCAGTCGCCGCGCCCCCGCCGCCCAACATCTCGGTGCTGACGGCCGAGCCGCGCGAACTGGTGGCGAGCGTCACCGTCACCGGCACGCTGACCCCGCGCGAGACCGTGACGGTCGGCGCGGATGTCGATGGCCTGCGCGTTCGCGAGCTTCTGGTGGACGAGGGCGACGAAGTGAAGGCCGGTCAGGTTCTGGCCCGGCTCGAAACCGACATGATCGACGTCAATCTGGCGCGCTCCGCCTCGCAGGTCGCGCGCGCCGAAGCCGCGATCGCACAGGCCAAGGCCGCGATCACGGAAGCCGAGCCTGCCTCGGTGGAGGCGGATGCCTCGCTGAAGCGCACGAGGGCGCTGAACGACAAAGGCATTGTCGGCCAGGACGTCTTGGACACGCGCATCTCGGCCGCCGCGACGGCTGCGGCCCGCCTTGCCTCCGCACGCCAGAACGTCGCCCTCTCGGAAGCGGACCTCGCCGCGACGCGCGCCGAGCGCGCCGAGCTGGAGCTTCGCCGCTCCAAGGCCGAAATCCGCGCGCCGACGGACGGCCTCGTCCTGCGCCGTGTCGCCCAGCTCGGGCAGATCGTCTCGGCGGCCGGCGGCGGCCTGTTCGAGATCGCGCGCGACGGGCTGGTGGAACTCGACGCCGACGTGTCGGAAACCGCGCTCGGCGCCATCCGCAAGGGCGAGCCCGCCGAGGTGACGGCGGCGGGCGGCATCAAGAGCCAAGGCGAAGTGCGCCTGGTCTCGCCGCGCGTCGAGCAGGCCTCGCGCCTCGGGCGCGTGCGCATCGCCCTGCCCAAGGAGGCTGCCCTGCGCGTCGGGGCGTTTGCCCGCGCCGTGATCGAGACCGATCGCAGCACCGGCGTCACCGTGCCGCGCACCGCCGTCAACACCGGGCCGACGGGCGATTTCGTGCAGGTCGTGTCGAACGGCGTCGTGGCGACGCGCACCGTCACCACGGGCGTTTCCACCGGCAGCGCGGTGGAAATCCGCTCCGGCCTCCAGGCGGGCGAAAGCGTCGTCGCGGTCGCCGGCACCTTCGTGCGCGATGGCGATAAGGTCACGCCCGTGCCGGCCGAGACGCTCGAAACGGCGGAGGCCAAGCGATGAACTGGAACATCTCGGCCTGGGCGATCCGCAATCCGGTCCCGCCCATCCTTCTCTTCGTGGTGCTGGTGGCCATCGGCATCGTCAGCTTCATGAACCTGCCGATCACGCGCTTTCCCAATATCGACGTGCCGGTGATCTCCGTCACCGTCACCCAGTCGGGCGCCGCGCCCGCCGAGCTGGAAACGCAGGTCACCAAGCTCGTCGAGGACGCCGTCGCCGGCGTCTCCGGCATCAAGCACATCACCTCCACCGTGACGGACGGCCAGTCCGTGACGGCGGCCGAGTTCCGGCTGGAGGTCAACACCGACCGCGCGCTCAACGACGTGAAGGACGCGCTCGCCAAGATTCGGGGCAATCTTCCCCGCACGATCGAGGAGCCGATCGTCCAGCGCATCGAGGTCGAGAACCAGTCGATCGTCACCTATGCCGCGACCTCGCCGGGCATGACGCCCGAGCAGCTCTCCTGGTTCGTGGACGACACCGTGATCCGCGCGCTTCAGGGCATCAAGGGCGTCGGCAAGGTTGATCGCATGGGCGGCGTCAAGCGCGAGATCCAGGTGCGGCTCGACCCCGACCGGCTTGGCGCGCTCGGCATCACGGCGGCCGAGGTGAACGCGCAGTTGCGCGCCACCAATGTCGATCTGTCGGGCGGCCGAGGCCAGTTC
The DNA here is from genome assembly GCF_001463805.1 of Aureimonas sp. D3. NCBI lineage: Bacteria > Pseudomonadati > Pseudomonadota > Alphaproteobacteria > Hyphomicrobiales > Aurantimonadaceae > Aureimonas > Aureimonas sp. D3. The sequence goes on from NZ_BBWM01000058.1 coordinate 56,419, forward strand.
GGCGGCCAGGAACAGGCGATCCGCACCCTCTCCTCCGCCGGCACCGTCCGCGCTCTGGCCGATACACGCATCGCGCTGTCGGGCGGGCGTCAGGTGCGCCTGTCGGAGCTGGGCACCGTCACCGACACGGTGCAGGAGCCGCGCTCGTTTGCCCGGCTCGATGGCCAGCCCGTCGTCGCCTTCTCGATCTACCGCTCCAAGGGCGCGAGCGACACGACCGTCGCGGGTCTCGCCGCCGAGCGCATCGCGGAGCTTGCCAAGGCGCATCCCGACGTGCGCTTCACGCGCATCGACGACAGCGTGACCTATACCTACGGCAATTTCGAATCGGCCATGGAAACGCTGGCCGAGGGCGCGTTCCTCGCCGTCGTGGTCGTGCTGCTCTTTCTGCGGGACTGGCGCGCGACCTTGGTGGCCGCCATCACCCTGCCGCTCGCCGCGATCCCGACCTTCTGGGCCATGAGCATGATGGGGTTCTCGCTGAACCTTGTCAGCCTGCTCGCCATCACGCTTGTGACCGGCATTCTGGTGGACGATGCGATCGTCGAGATCGAAAACATCGAACGCCACATGGGCATGGGCAAGCCGCCCTATCAGGCGGCGATGGAAGCGGCGGACGAGATCGGCCTCGCCGTCATCGCCATCACGCTCACCATCATGGCCGTGTTCGCGCCGGTCTCCTTCATGGGCGGCGTCGCCGGCCAGTATTTCAAGCAGTTCGGCCTGACGGTCGCGGTGGCGGTGTTCTTCTCGCTGCTTGTCGCGCGCCTCATCACGCCCATGCTGGCGGCCTATTTCTTCCGCCCGCAGACGCATGAAGGACCGGGCTTCGCCCCGCTCCTGCGCCGCTATGTCCTGCGCATCGCGCCGCTGGCGGGTCTCGCCATCGGCGCGCTCTTCGCGCTCGCCGCCCTGCCGGAAGCCACGGGCGGCAACGCGGCGGTGGACTGGCTGAAGCTCCATGCCCCCGCCGTCACCTGGGATCAGGCCGGCGCGCTGTCGCTGCGCATCGCCATCGGCGCGGCGGTGGCCGCCGTGCTCCTCGCCTTCCTCAACCGCCCGCATCCCGCCGAGCAGCGCGACGGGCCGCTGATGCGGGCCTATACGGGGTTTCTGGGCTTCACCGTGCGCTGGCGCTGGCTGACGCTCGCGGTCGGCATCGGGCTCTTCTTCCTGTCGATGGACGCCACGAAACATCTGCCGACCGGCTTCATCCCCAAGGAAGACGCCTCGCGCATCGTGGTCTCCGTCGAGCTGCCGCCGGGCACGACGCTGGACTCGACCCGCCGCGCGGTGGACCGGGCGGCGGCCAGCATCCGCGAACTGCCCGAGGTGCGCTCCGTGCTCGCCATCGGCGGCTCATCACCCACCGGCACGCTGGAGGTGCGCCGCGCCGCGCTCACGATCAATCTCGTGCGCAAGTTCGACCGCCACCGCAGCCAGGCCCAGCTCGAGCCCGTCATCGCCGCCAAGCTCGCGGCGATCCCGGACCTGCGCTCCTTCTTCGTCAACGACCGGGGCGAGCGCGAACTCTCCGTCGGCCTGCTCGGCAGCGACGGCGCGGCGGTGAGCGAGGCGGCCGCGCGGCTGGAAAGCGAGATGCGGCGCGAGCCGATCTTCGCCAATCCGTCGGCCATGATGTCCTTCGCGCGGCCCGAGCTTCGCATCGTGCCGCGCCTGGACGAGGCGGCCGATCTCGGCATTGCGCCCGAAGCCATCTCGCAGACCGTGCGCGTCGCCACGATCGGCGATGCGGACGCCAATCTCGCCAAGTTCAATATCGGCACGCGCCAAATCCCGATCCGCGTGCAGATCAGCGAAACGGCGCGGCAGGATCTGGGCGCCGTGCAGTCCCTGCGCGTCCAGACGGCCAAGGGCGGCACGGTGCCGCTCGACGCCATCGCCGCGATCGGCTTCGGCCAGGGCCCGTCCACGATCGACCGCTACGACCGCGAGCGCCTCGCCAAGGTCGGCACGTCCATGGCCCCCGGCCATGAGATCGGCGAGGGGTCGGCCTGGATCGCTCAGAGTGAAACCGTCAAGACCCTGCCCCCGGGCGTGCGCCTTCAGGCGGTGGGCGACGCCGAAATCCAGGGCGAGGTCTTCGCCGGCTTCGCCTCGGCCATGGGCGCGGGCATCATGATGGTACTGGTGGTGCTGATCCTCCTGTTCGGCTCGGTCTTCCTGCCGATCACCATTCTCGCCGCCCTGCCGCTCTCCATCGGCGGCGTGGTCGGCGCGCTCTGGCTGACGCAGAATGCCGTGTCCATGCCGGTCGTCATCGGCATTCTGATGCTGATGGGCATCGTGACCAAGAACACGATCATGCTGGTGGATTTCGCGGTCGAGCAGGAGCGACACGGGATGCGCCAGCGCGACGCGATCATCGACGCCGGTCGCAAGCGCGCGCGCCCGATCATCATGACCACGATCGCCATGGCGGCGGGCATGATGCCGGCGGCCATGGCGACGGGCGAAGGCGGCGAGTTCCGCGCGCCCATGGCCATCGCGGTGATCGGCGGCCTGCTCGTCTCCACCGTCCTGTCGCTGATCTTCATCCCCTCGCTCTACACGCTGATGGATGATCTGAGCGGCCTGACGGGGCGCATCTTCGGCAAGCTCATGAAGCCCAACCGGGCCGATGGCGAGGCGCCCGCCCACGCCCATCACGCAGCGCCGCCGCTCGCGGCCGAGTTCGAGGCGGGGCCGACCTGGAAGCGCGTCACCGAGTTCGGCGGCCAGAAGGACGCCGGCGGCGGCGGCACGCTTCAGCCAGCGGCGGAATAGCCGTCACCCGAAGAAGTATATGAAGGGGCCGGTTTTCGAACCGGCCCTTTTTCGTGGACGGACGTCTCGAATGCTCTGCCCACCCCGACAATGCGAACAGCCCGCTCTGCCTCGCCCTTGAGCAGCCTGCTCAGACATGCGCCAAACGCAGAACTCGCCGCCTTATTCCCGCCCAAAACCCTTCGATGAGGTTGAGATTGCCTCGGAGACTCGAGCGGTTTGCATAAGTCGCATGGCAAGTATGCGCGTCGCTGCATTGCAGCATGGCTCGGCCGATCCTATTCTTGGATCAACACGCAAGCCAAAGGACCCCTACGATGAAGCTCACTGCTCGACTGCGCGAAGCCCTTCGCCCCACCCGCCAGAGCGACCGCGAAGCCGCCTATCTCAACGAAGCCACCTCGCTCGTCGACCTCGAAGGCCGTCAGCGCGAAATCGATCGTGGCCGCTATGGCCGCAACCACAACTCGGGCTTCTGATCCTCTCGACAGCGTATGCTGCGGGGTGACGGTGCATTCACCCCTCCCCGCTCGACAGGGGGCCTTCGCCCCCGCATAAGCTGGCCGCGTTCGGCGACAGCTCTCAGGACGGCCCGAACCTGTCGATGATCAGGCCTGCCGTCCATGCCGGACCCGCTTCCGCCCCAAGGGAGCCGCCCGGCGGCCCGATGGGCCAGTGTCATCGATAGCTCCCCTCGCATCCTGTCCTGCGGAGCTTGGCCATGGCCTCTTCTCTCGAACTCGGCCTCGACACGTTCGGCGACGTGACGCGCGGGCCGCACAGTGCCCTCCAGCCGCACGCGGCGGTGCTTCGCGAAGTGGTGGAGCAAGGCGTTCTGGCCGACGAGCTGGGCGTCGATTTCTTCGGCGTCGGCGAGCATCATCGCGCCGATTTCGCGGTATCCGCGCCCGACATCGTTCTGGCCGCCATCGCCTCGCGCACCAGCCGCATCCGTCTCGGCTCGGCCGTCACGGTCTTAAGCTCCGACGATCCGATCCGCGTGTTCCAGCGCTTCTCGACGCTCGACGGCCTCTCCTCGGGCCGGGCCGAGGTCATTCTGGGGCGCGGCTCCTTCACCGAGTCCTTCCCGCTCTTCGGCTTCGACCTCAGCCAATACGAGCGCCTGTTCGCCGAAAAGCTCGACCTCTTCGCGGCCCTGCGCGCGGGCGGCCCGGTGACATGGCAGGGTTCGATCCGCCCTCCGCTCACCGAGCAGAGCGTGTTTCCGCCCACCGAAAGCGAGCCGCTGCGCACCTGGATCGGCGTCGGCGGCAGCCCGGAATCGGTGGTGCGCGCCGCGCGCTACGACATGCCGATGCTGCTCGCCATTATCGGCGGCGATCCCGCCCGCTTCCGCCCCTATGTCGATCTCTTCGCGCGCGCGAGCGCCGAAATGGGACGCCCTGTCCGGCCGATCGGCGTTCACTCGCCGGGCTTCGTCGGCGAAACGGACGAGGCCGCGCGCGAAGCCTTCTGGCCCGACTACAAGCGGATGCACGATCGGATCGGCGCGGAGCGCGGCTGGCCGCCGCTGGAAAAGGCGCAGTTCGAACGCGAGATCGAGCGTGGCTCGCTTTACGTCGGCTCGCCCGAAACCGTCGCCGCCAAGATCGCCAAGACCGTGAAGGCGCTCGGCCTGTCCCGCTTCCAGCTGAAATACAGCGCCGGCCCCCTGCCCCAGGCCGATCTGATGCGCTGCATCGAACTGTTTGGGACGCGCGTCGCGCCGCTCGTGCACGAACTCGCGGCGAACTGACGCCAACAAAAAGGGCCGGCCTCCCGAGCGGGAGCCGGCCCTTCGTGTCGCATCAGGCGCTCAGGCGCTCGAAACTCTCGTCGTTCAAATCGAAGTCGAAGCCCGATCCTGCCGACGGTGGGGCGGCGGACGGACGCTGGCTCGGTGCGGGCTGTGCCTCACGTGGCTGGATGCGCGGCGCCCGCTCCTGCGCCTTGGCGGCCACGGGCTCGGCGCGGGGCTGCGCCGGGCGCGGCGCCAGCTTGAAGAAGGATGCGCGCTCGGCCAGCCGGTGCGCTTCCCCGGACAATTGATCGGATGTCGCCGCCATCTCCGTCGCCGCGCTGGCGGTGGATTGCGTGACCTGGTCGAGCTGCGTGATCGCCTGGCTGATCTGGTCGGCACCCGCCGATTGCTCGCGGCAGGCCGCCGAAATTTCGGCGACGAGTTCGGCCGTGCGCTCGATGCCCGGCACCAGCGCGGCGAGCTTCATCTGCGCGCTTTCGGCCACCACAAGCGTCGAGGAGGAGAGTTCGCCGATCTCGCGCGCGGCCACCTGGCTGCGCTCGGCGAGCTTGCGCACCTCGGAGGCCACCACCGCGAAGCCCTTGCCATGCTGTCCGGCGCGCGCCGCCTCGATGGCGGCATTCAGAGCCAGAAGGTCGGTCTGGCGGGCGATTTCCTGCACCATCGCGATCTTGGAAGCGATGTCGCGCATGGCGTCTGCCGACTGCGCGACGGCCGCGCCGCTCTCGGTGGCGTGGCGGGCCGCCTCGGCCGCGATCTTTTCGGTCTGCGACGCGTTTTCGGCCGTCTGCCGGATATTGGCGGTCATCTCTTCGATCGCCGCCGAGGACTGCTCGGATGCCGCCGCCTGCTCGCTGGACCCCGAGGACAATTGCTCGGCCGTCGCGGCCGACTGGGTCGAGCCGGAGGCGACCATGGCGGCCGAAGCGTTCACGTCTCCCGCAATCTCGGCGAGGTTGCGGTTCATCAAAGCCATGGCGCGCTGGAGATCGCCGATCTCGTCGGAGCCCTTCGCCTCGATCTGGCGCGTCAGGTCGCCGGCCCCGATCGAGCGAGCCATGGAGACCGCCGTGTCCAGCCGCTTGGTGATGTTGCGGGTAACGAAGACGCCGCCGGCCGCCATCGCGAGCGCCATGCCCAGCAGCCACAGACCCGCTTCGATCATGCGCTGGCGCAGAATGGCCTGGATGTCATCGACATAGACACCCGTTGCGACCGTCCAGTCCCACGGCTTGAAATAAGCGGAATAGGCGTATTTCGGCACATCCTCCGTGCCGCCGAGCCGCTTGGTGGAGTAGCTCGTGAACCCACCGCCCGCGATGGCGCGGCGGATCATTTCCTGGTTGAGATAGACGCCGTTCTCGTCCCGCCGCTCCCAGCCGCTTTCCCCTTCCTGCTCGGCCTTCGGGAAGATCGTGCGGATGCCCTTCGAATCGAAGCTGACGAGATAATTGTCCCCGCCGAAGCGGATCGGGCGCAGGGCTTCGCGGGCTCGGTTCTGAGCTTCGGTGAGGGACAGTTCGCCCTTTTCCACACGCCCTTGGAGCGAGGCGATCGTCGTCATGGCGGCTTGGATCTGCGCGGTCAGGAGGTCGCCGCGATCGGCCCACAGCTGGTTGCGCAAGGTCCAAAGCTGGACGCTGGCGCAACCGATGGCGATGGTAATCGCAAAGGCCATGAGCAAGAATAGTTTCCGCCCAACGGTGAGACGCATAAGAAACTCCTGGATTCGCACGAATGCAGCAATCCAGCGCAAGCTCGCCGAAAGGCGTTAAGAGTTCCCGAGACGATTGGGAAAAATGCCAATACGACCTGATAATCCAAGGTCATGGTAAATGGGCGTTTTCAAACAACCCCGCACGTCAACAATGCCCTCAGGTTACAAACGTCGGCGCAAACCGGCGAGAAACGCAACGCAGGCCATGCGTCTGCGATACCGATCAGGGCAGGAAAAGTTTGAGCAGCAGCCAGCCGGCGGCCATCATCATGCCAAGCGCCGTCGTGTGAACGAAGAGCGTGACGATCGTCTCGATTCGCATGGCATTCTCCCGCGCCGCTCCCCATCCCCCGATGGGCGGCGAACACACGACACGGCGTGGGTTCGATCTGGCATGGACGAGCTTAGCCCAGCCGCTTTTCCGAAGAACTGACGCGGGCGACCGCAGCGGACCTATCCACCGGAAAAAGAAAAAGCCCGCTCGGGGGAGGACCGAGCGGGCGAAGAATGCAAGGTATCTGGGAGGAAACGATGCACAGACACATAACCATGCTGCACCGCACTCCAGCAAGCCCAATATTGCATAGCTGCCATGCCCGTCACGATATTCGTGCATAGATTGTGATTTGCATGGTGGGGTTACCGAGGAGGGTTTGGAGCGCGAGAGGGCTGATCGGCTCTGGCCTTCGGCCGTGCTCTCCGATAGCGAGCGCGCTGGAAGTGTAGAGGCTTGGCGGAGGGCAGCATGGCCGATCGGGAACAGGTTGCGGGAGGGAACTGGCTGGAGCGCGCGTCGCACCGCCAATGGCTCTTGCGCGAAGCGGACGATCTGTTCCGCTTCTTCGAAGGGGCGAGCCTCAATTGCGACGGGCGGATTTCCGTTCCCGACACGAAGGGTCGGCCGATGCGCGACGGCACGCCAACCGAGCTTCACACCACGACGCGCCTCGTTCATTGCTTCTCGCTCGCCAGCCTTCAGGGCCGGCCGGGGGCCGACGCTCTGGTGGACCACGGCATGAAGGCCCTATGGGAGCGTCATCGCGACGCCGAGCATGGCGGCTATGTCTGGAGCTTCGGCCCGGATGGTTTCGCGGACGACAAGAAACAGGCCTATGGCCACGCCTTCGTGCTGCTGGCGGCGTCCAGCGCCCTGCAGGCCGGGCACCCGGACGCGCCCCGGCTTCTGGCCGATATTACCCAAACGCTGAACACGCGCTTCTGGGAAGAGGCGCATGGCGCGACGGCCGAGGAGTTCACGCGCGACTGGCAGCCCTTCGACACCTATCGCGGCCAGAACTCCAACATGCACCTCACCGAAGCGCTGATGGCGGCCTTCGAGGCGACGGGCGAGCGGCATTATCTCGACAAGGCCGGGCGCATCGCCGACCTCATCGTCAACCGTCACGCCCGCGCCACCGGCTGGCATCTGCCGGAACATTTCGACGCGGACTGGCAGTTCGACCGCGCCTATGACGGCAACCCGATCTTTCGACCCTTCGGCACCACGCCCGGCCATTGGCTGGAATGGGCGCGGCTTCTGATCCAGCTTTGGAAGTTGGAAGGACGGGTAACCGACTGGATGCCGGACGCCGCCAAGGCGCTCTTCGCCAAGGCCGTGTCGGATGGCTGGGACGAGGCGCGCGGCGGGTTCTTCTATACGCTCGACTGGGACGGCCAGCCCCGCATCGCCGATCGCTACTGGTGGCCGGTCTGCGAGGGCATCGGCGCGGCGGCCGTACTGGGTGCGGTCACGCAGGACCCGTTCTACGAGACCTGGTATCGCCGCATCTGGGACTTCGCGGCGCTCCACCTGATCGATCGGCGGCGCGGCGGCTGGCACCCGCAGCTCGGCCCCGACAACCAGCCCAAGCCCGAGCCCTTCGCCGGCAAGCCCGATCTCTACCACGCGCTTCAGGCCTGCCTGATTCCGCTTCTGCCGACCGATACGGGCCTTGCCAAGGGACTTCGCGAAGGTCATCTGCGCGGGGCGTGAAGCCCCCTCGCCCGCAAGAACCCGACGCTCGAAGCCTTCTGCCATGCTGCGTCGCAGCATGGCTTTCGCTTGCGCTCGGGCGCGATCCGTCGTTCCCCTGTGTCCCGCCGTCGGACAAGCAATTCCGGGAGGGAGGCGCATCGGCGGCGAAGCGATACGAGTGCTGCGGATGTCTCATTCTTCTCCCCTGCCGACCGATGCGACCGAGGCGGTTCTGGTCGGACGCCTGTTCGACCCCAAGGTCGGCGGTCCGGTCATCGTCCATGTGCGGGGGGACCGGCTGGTGGACGTCTCCGCGCTCGCCCCCACCGTATCCGAGCTTCTGGAAGGCACCGACGTCGCGGCCCGGCTGCGCGCGGCCGAGGGCGGCCGATCCTGGGCCTTGTCCGACGTCTTAGCCGCCAGTGAGGCGCATGAGACCGGCGAGACGCGGACGATCCTCCTCGCCCCTTGCGACCTCCAGGCGGTGAAAGCCTGCGGCGTGACCTTTGCCCGCTCCATGGTGGAGCGCGTGATCGAGGAGCGCGCCAAGGGCGACTACGCGCTCGCCAACGCCATCCGGCAGGAGATCGGATCGGTGATCGGCGGCGCGCTGGCCGAGGTGGTGCCGGGCTCGCCCAAATCGGCCGAGGTCAAGCGCATCCTTCAGGAAAAGGGCTACTGGTCGCAATATCTGGAAGTCGGCATCGGGCCGGACGCGGAGGTCTTCACCAAGGCCCCGGTTCTGGCAAGCGTCGGCCATGGTGCCGAAGTCGGCATCCTGCCCATGTCGGAATGGAACAATCCCGAGCCCGAAGTGGTGCTGACGGTCAATTCGCGCGGCGAGATCCTGGGCGCGACGCTCGGCAACGACGTGAACCTGCGCGACGTGGAAGGCCGCTCCGCCCTCCTGCTCGGCAAGGCCAAGGACAACAACGCCTCCTCCTCGATCGGCCCCTTCATCCGCCTGTTCGACGAAGCCTTCACGCTGGACGACGTGCGCTCGGCCGAGCTGACGCTGATCGTGGAGGGCGCCGATGACGGCTACCGGCTGGAGGGCTTCTCCACCATGCGCGAGATCAGCCGCGACCCGGCCGATCTGGTGCGTCAGGCGCTCGGCCCCCACCATCAATATCCCGATGGCATGATGCTGTTCTGCGGCACGTTGTTCGCGCCGGTGGAGGATCGCGACACGCCGGGCAAGGGCTTCACGCACAAGCTCGGCGACCGCGTCACCATCGCCTCGCCGCGCCTTGGCGCGCTGACCAACACGGTGACCCACACCGACAAGGCCGCCCCTTGGCGCTTCGGCATCGCGGCGCTCATGCGCAATCTGGCGGCGCGGGGTCTCCTGTCGTGAAGCATTTCCAGCGAAAGCCGAGCCGGCTTTCGCGGCCGGACAATGCGGAAAACAAAAGCCCGGTGCCTTTCGGGCGAACCTATGGTCGGCGGAAAGGCACCAGAATTGGATGCAAGGCGAACGGTTTGTTGGCCTTCTCGTCTTCCAAAGGCTTGTGATCGTCACAATTTGACGTCATTCCATGGTGGCTCCGAAGGGGCCGCCATTTCGATCTCAAGAGGAAGTCTGCCCCATGGCCGATCCTGTGACGAGCCGACCAGTCCCCGTCGAGACGGAGACACGGCGTCTCCTGGAAAGGTTCGATTGGTCCACGACCTCGCTCGGCCCGCGCGAAGGCTGGCCGGAGCGGATTCGAACGGTCATCGACACGGTGGTGGATTCGCCCGTGGCCAAGGTTCTCATGTGGGGGCCGGACCACGTGATGATCTATAACGATGCCTATATCGAGATCGCCGGCGCCAATCATCCGCATGCCTTCGGCGGGCGCGTGCCGAAGATCTGGCCCGAAATCTGGGACTGGAACAGCGCCATTCTGGAGGCGGGTTTCCGGGGCGAAATCCAGTCCTTCCGGGACAAGATTCTGCGTTTGAAGCGCAACGAACAGCTCGAAGACGTTTATTTCGACCTCTTCTACACGCCGATCCGCGATGTCACGGGCGGCATCGGCGGGGTGCTCTGCACCGTCCTGGAGAAGACCGACCGGATCGTCGCCGAGCGGCAGACCTTCCTGTCCAACCAGCGCTTCCGCGCCGCGATCGACGCCATCCATGGCACGATCTGGACCAACGAGGCGAGCGGGCGCATGGTCGGCGAGCAGCCCGGCTGGGCGCGGCTGACCGGGCAGAGCTATGCCGACTATCAGGGACTCGGCTGGAGCAAGGCGGTTCACCCGGATGACGGTCCGGCCTCCGTCGCCGCCTGGCAGGAGGCCGTTGCAACCGGCCAGACCTTCAATCACGAGCACCGGGTTCTGGTGGCCGGCGGCGAATATCGCCGCTTCATGGTACGTGCCGTGCCGACCTTCGACGAGGCGGGTGTGCTGCGCGAATGGGTCGGCGTCCACACCGATGTCGAGGACATGCGTGCCTACGAGGATTCGCTGCGCGAGCACGCCGAGATGCTGGAGCGTCAGGTGCGCCACCGCCAGCGCGCCGAAGAGCAGTTGCGCAATCTCAACGAGACGCTGGAAAGCCGCGTCATCGACGCGCTGGAAGAGCGCCGGCAGGCGCAGATGGCGCTGGCCCAGTCGCAGAAGCTGGAAACGATCGGCAAGCTGACGGGCGGCGTCGCGCACGATTTCAACAATCTGCTTCAGGTGGTCTCGGGCAATCTCCAGCTTCTCCAGCGCGATCTGACCGGCAACGAGCGGGCCGAGCGGCGCATTGGGAACGCCTTGGCCGGCGTCGCGCGCGGCTCCAAGCTCGCCGCGCAGCTTCTGGCCTTCGGCCGCCGGCAGGCGCTGGAGCCCAAGGTCGTCAACGTCACGCGCTTCGTGCGCGGCATGGACGACATGCTGCGCCGCGCGCTCGGCGAAGGCATCGAGATCGAAACCGTGGTCGGCGGCGGCCTCTGGAACACGTTCATCGACCCGACGCAGATCGAGAACGCGCTTCTGAATCTTGCCATCAACGCCCGCGATGCGATGGATGGCCAGGGCAAGCTGACGATCGAACTCGGCAATGCCTCGCTGGACGACACCTATGCCCGCACTCATGCCGAGGTGACGCCGGGCCAGTACGTCATGCTGGCGGTGAGCGACACGGGCTGCGGCATGAGCGCCGAGATCATCGATAAGGTGTTCGAGCCCTTCTTCTCGACCAAGGCGGAAGGCAAGGGCTCGGGCCTTGGGCTCTCCATGGTCTATGGCTTCGTCAAGCAGTCCGGCGGCCATGTGAAGATCTATTCCGAGATCGGCCACGGCACCACGATCAAGCTCTACCTGCCCCGCGCCGAACAGGCCGAGGACGTGGAAGTCACGATCGACAACGGGCCGATCTCCGGCGGCACGGAAACCGTTCTCGTGGTGGAGGACGACGACGAGGTGCGCGCCACCGTGGTGGAGATGCTGACCGATCTCGGCTACCGCGTGCTCAAGGCCGTGGACGCGCAGTCGGCGCTCTCGGTGGTGGAAAGCGGCATTCCGATCGACATTCTGTTCACCGACGTCGTCATGCCCGGCAAGCTGAAAAGCCCGGAACTGGCGCGAAAGGCCAAGGCGCGCCTGCCCGACCTCGCCGTGCTCTTCACCTCCGGCTACACCGAGAATTCCATCGTCCATGGCGGGCGGCTGGATTCGGGCGTCGAACTTCTGTCCAAGCCGTATACGCGCGAGGCGCTGGCGCGAAAGTTCCGCCATGTGCTCGCCAACCGCGCGCAGAAGGGCGTGCGCAAGCCCGATGTCGCGGCTCCCGCTCTCGCAGCGGAAGCCCCTTCCTTGGAGACCTCCCTGCGAAGCGCCCCGTCCGCAGACGCCCCGGCACCGCGCCATTTCAAGCCCTGCACCGTGCTCTTCGTGGAAGACGACGCGCTGATTCGCATGAACACGGCCGACATGCTGAAGGATCTCGGCCATATCGTCGTGGAAGCGGGCAGCGCCGAAGATGCGCTGGTGGCGCTGGAAACGGCGGGCGTCGATGTTCTCGTGACCGACGTGAACCTTCCCGGCATGTCCGGCCCCGAGCTCGCCCGCCGCGCGCTGGAGCTGACGCCTGGCATGGGCATCGTCTTCGCCACGGGCGATCGCCATGTGGATGGCATCGAGCAATTCGGCGCGCGCACCGCCCTTCTGCCCAAGCCCTACGACATGAGCGATCTCGACAAGGCCGTGGCCAAGGCGAGCGCGCGTCAGCGGGTCGACGCCTAGGAGCCTGCCTCGAGAATCCACCGGGTCGGTCCGGCGAGTCTCTTCCGGCCCCGGTTTATCGTCCATCCTCGCCGACCCTCTGCCGGGGCGTTTCCAAACGGGCTCGAAGGCACGCCCCTTCCCATCCGAGGTTGGTGACAGGATGAGCGATTTTTTAGCTCATCCGTGCCCTTCCGCCCTTTGTTCCGGCCCGGTCCTGAGCTAGGAAGCGACCCGTCCTTCAGGCCTTCCCGCCCATGGAGCCGCCATGTCCGACCAGCCCCAGAATCAGGCCAGCCTTCTGGCCGAAGCCCTGCCCTTCATGCAGGCTTACGAGAACAAGACGGTCGTGGTGAAATATGGCGGCCACGCCATGGGCAATGCCGAGCTCGGCCGTGCCTTCGCCCGCGACATCGCCCTCCTCAAGCAGGCCGGCATCAACCCGATCGTCGTCCATGGCGGCGGTCCGCAGATCGGCCGGATGCTGGAGAAGATGGGCATCGAAAGCCGCTTCGAGCACGGGCTGCGCGTCACCGACGAGCGCACGGTCGAGATCGTCGAGATGGTTCTCGCCGGCTCGATCAACAAGGAGATCGTCGCCCTCATCAACGCCGAAGGCGAATGGGCCATCGGCCTGTGCGGCAAGGACGGCAACATGGTCTTCGCCGAAAAGGCCAAGAAGACCGTGGTCGATCCCGATTCCAACATCGAGCGCGTGCTCGATCTCGGCTTCGTCGGCGAGCCGGTGGAAGTCGATCGCACGCTGCTCGACCTTCTCGCCCGTTCCGAGATGATCCCGGTGATCGCGCCGGTCGCGCCCGGCCACGACGGCTCGACCTACAATATCAACGCCGATACGTTCGCGGGCGCCATCGCCGGCGCGGTGAAGGCAGCCCGGCTTCTGTTCCTGACCGACGTTCCCGGTGTTCTCGACAAGAACGGCCAGCTCATCAAGGAGCTTTCGGTGAGCCAGGCGCGCGAGCTGATCCGCGACGGGACGATCTCCGGCGGCATGATCCCCAAGGTCGAGACCTGCATCGAGGCCATCGATCGCGGCGTCGAAGGCGTCGTGATCCTGAACGGCAAGGTGCTTCATGCCGTGCTGCTCGAACTCCTCACCGAGCATGGCGCCGGCACGCTGATCGTGCGCTGAACCCCGCCCTTCCAAGCCTTGAAGCGGCCGGATCGACATCGCGTCGGTTCGGCCGCTTTCGTCTGCAGCAGGTTGTCATGCATCCCAAGCGCCGCATTGATCAGTCTGGCATGGTTTCAGCTTGCATTGAAGCGTAACGTCAGGTACTCGGCGATCCGTACCCTGCGGTACGCTTCCCGTCATCCTGAAGGCATTGTCCCGTGTCCGCCGTTTCCGCATCCAACGCCGACGCAGCGCCCGCCAATTCGCGCGCGCGCGTTCTCTTCGCCAGCCTGATCGGCACCACGATCGAGTTCTTCGATTTCTACATCTACGCGACGGCGGCGGTTCTCGTATTTCCCAAGCTCTTCTTCCCGGCAGCCGACGCGACCTCCGCGACGCTCCAGAGCTTTGCCACCTTCGCCATCGCCTTTTTCGCGCGCCCCATCGGCGCGGCGATCTTCGGCCATTTCGGAGACCGGATCGGCCGCAAGGCGACGCTGGTCGCCGCCCTCATGACCATGGGCGTGTCCACCGTCGCGATCGGCCTTCTGCCGACCTATGCGAGCGCGGGCGTGCTGGCCCCGCTGCTGCTCGCGCTGTGCCGCCTCGGCCAGGGCCTGGGGCTCGGCGGCGAATGGGGCGGCGCGGTGCTCTTGGCGACCGAGAACGCCCCTCCCGGCAAGCGCGCGTGGTACGGCATGTTCCCGCAGCTCGGCGCGCCGATCGGTTTCATCTGCGCCACGGGCTCCTTCCTGATTCTGTCGGACATCCTGACAGACGAGCAGTTCTTCCAGTTCGGCTGGCGCATTCCTTTCATCGCCTCGGCGCTGCTCGTCTTCGTCGGCCTCTGGGTGCGCCTGAAGATTCATGAGACGCCGGCCTTCCAGAAGGCGATGGAGCGTCACGAGCGCGTCAAGGTTCCGCTCTTCGCGGTCTTCTCCGAACACAAGGGCCGGCTTCTGGCCGGCACCTTCGCCGCGCTCGCGACCTTCGTGCTCTTCTATCTCATGACGACCTTCGTCCTCTCCTGGGGCACGACGGCGCTCGGCTATTCCCGCTCGACCTTCCTGCCGATCCAGATGCTGGGCGTCGTCTTCTTCGGCCTCGCCATTCCCGTTTCGGCCCTCATGGCCGACCGGATCGGCAGCCGCGCCACGCTGATCCTCGCCACGGTCGGCATCGGCCTGTTCGGCTTCGTGTTCCATCCGCTCTTCGGCGCGGGCACGGTCGGCAGCGTGATCGCCTTCCAGATCATCGGCTTCGCGCTGATGGGTCTCACTTACGGCCCGCTCGGCACCGCGCTGTCGGACCTCTTCCCGACCGCCGTGCGCTATACCGGCGCGTCGCTGACCTTCAATTTCGGCGGCATCGTCGGCGCCTCGCTGGCCCCCTATCTGGCGACGCGTCTGGCCACCGAACACGGTCTGGCGGCCGTCGGCTACTATCTCTCGGCCGCCGCCCTCATCACGGCCATCGCCCTCTTCGCCACCCCGCGCAAGGGCGAGTTCGCCTGATCGGGCAAAGACCCAGTCGCTGATACGACCCGGCCCGGCATCGCCCTCCCGCGATGCCGGGCTTTTCTTTTGATACGCGGCGGATGCGTTTCGCCGGCTTTGCTTCCGCCTGTGGCCTCCCCGCACTGGCCTGTGACGAAGGCCGCTGCCACCAAGGATGGAATGCCAGCGCAGGACTTATGCCAGGATGAACCCGATGTCTCGCCGCGCCCTGTTCCTCCTCATGCTTCTGTCCACCACCGCCGCGCCCGCGCTTGCCGAGGACACCAGCCCTTCGCTGGTCGAGCGCCTCGAAACCGCGCGGCAGATCGGGAGCGACGAGCGCTTCATTCGCTTCTCGCCCTTCGTCCAGTTCGACGGTGGCTGGGCTTCCTCCTCCCCGGGCGATCTCCTGGACCCGGCCGACCGGCGCAATGGTGAGGTTCGGCGCGGACGGCTCTACACCGATTTCGGCTATGACGACTGGGGCGGGCGGCTGACGCTCGACTTCGCCAATTGGGAAGATGCGGCCGTCACCTATGCCTATGTGAACTACAAGATCTCGGAAGCGCTGACCGTTCAGGCCGGCTATCAGGACATTCCGTTTTCCCTCCAGAACATCATGGGCAGCCGCTCGGCCACCTTCGCCGAGGACGGGCTGAACAGCACGCTGCAACTGTCAGATGCCGTCGGGATCACAGCCTTGGCCCATGGCGAGCGCTGGAGCCTCCAGACGGGCGTCTTCGGCGGCGACATCAACGCTCAACCCTTCGACGATGGGGTGACGCTGGCCGCGCGCGCGACCTATGCGCCTTATCTCGAAGGTGGGGACGCCGTGCATCTCGGCCTCGGCCTTGCCGGCGGATTCGACCGGCAGGAGCCCTTGAGCTTCTCGGGCGGCGTCGGCACCAATCTCGTTTCGCTTTCCCCCGTCTCGACCGATGATTTCGAGAAACCGTCGAAGCTCCTGTCCCTGAACGGTGAGTTGACCGCAACGCTCGGCCGCTTCACCTTCCAGAGCGAATATACAGTGAGCCGCGTCGAGGCGGCGCGGGGCGAAGAGGCCGTCCTGCACGGCGGCTATGTCTCGGCGCTTCTCTTTCTCACCGACGACCACCGCCGTTACGAGGTGGATGGCGGCCAGTTCGAGCGTGTGAAGCCCGCCCATTCCGTCTCCAAAGGCGGCATCGGGGCTTTCGAGATCGGCGCGCGGCTGGATGCGCTCGACCTGACCGATGCCGAGGATGGCGGGGCGGAGATCGCCGGCACGGCCATCCTGAACTGGTATCCGACCGACATCCTGCGCTTCACCGCCAGCCACACCTACACGCGCGTCACCGATGGGCCGGACGAGGGCGACGAGGTGAACGCGACGCTTTTGCGCGCCACGATCGTTTATTGACCATTCGCATTGACGCCGAACCCGCCGCCGTGTCGAAAGAAGAGATGACCGAGAACACCACGATCCTGCGCACCGCCGACGCCACGCCCGCGGACTTCTCCCATGTCACGACATGGGTCTTCGACCTCGACAACACGCTCTACCCCCGCCGCACCGACCTGTTCCGCCAGATCGACGAGCGCATGACGAGCTTCGTCGCCGAGCTTCTGAACGTGCCGGCCGACGAGGCGAAGGTTGTGCAGAAGCGCTTCTATCGCGAATATGGCACGACGCTGCGCGGCCTGATGACGGTGCACGACATCGACCCTGACGCCTTCCTGCGTTACGTCCACAATATCGACTATTCTTGGCTCTCGCCCGACCCGGAGCTGGGCGCGGAGATCGCGGCTTTGCCCGGCCGCAAGTTCATCTTCACCAATGGCGACCGGGGCCATGCCGAGCGCACGGCGCGCCAGCTCGGCATTTTCGAGCATTTCGAGGATGTGTTCGACATCGTGGCAGCCGGCCTGATCCCGAAGCCCGCCGCCGAGACCTATGACAAGTTCATGGCGCTGCACCGGATCGACACGGCCCATGCGGCGATGTTCGAGGATCTGGCGCGCAATCTCGAAGTGCCGAAAACCCTGGGAATGCGCACGGTGCTGATCGTGCCGGAAAATTTCGAGACGGCCATTGGCGATGCCTGGGAGCACGAAGGGCGCGAGGGCGAGCATATCGACTTCGTCACCGACAATCTGACGCATTTCCTGCGCTCGATCCGCTGACGCAAAAAGGCCGGAGCGCAACGCCCCGGCCTCAAACACTTCGTTTCGAATGGCCTACGAGCCGAGAATGGAGCGGTCGGGCCGCACCAGCGACGCCATGCCGCCGGTTGCCCGGTCTTCCATCATGTTCAGCTCGGCCCGGCCTGCGCCGGCGCGCTTGTTCTGGTTGAAGATCGCGTCCATCTGCTCGTTGGCATAGACGGCATCGCCGCTTTTCGAGGCTTCGCGTGCCGCCCGACTTTCGGGGTCGAGATCGGTCGGCGAAGCTTTCGCGCCCGTCTCGTCCTCCTGGATTGTTTCGGGCACGTCCATGTTCTGCTGACGGCGCATCATCGCGGAATCGGTATCGAACTCGCCCATGGCTGGTTTCCTTCCCTCAAGATTTATGGCTTGGGAGAAAAACGTCGCGGGATGGGCCGGGTTCCGGCCGGATCAGAACTCGTAATAGCTGCGGATGATATCCCAGCCCTGTTCGGCCGTATCCACGAAATGGATGAGGCCGAGATCGTCGGGGGCGATCGTGCCTTCCTGCGCCAGGAATTCGAAATCCACCACGCGCCGCCAGAAACTTTCGCCGAACAGCACCACCGGAATGCGCGCCATGCGCCGGGTCTGAATCAGCGTCAGCGCCTCGAACAACTCGTCCATCGTGCCGAAGCCGCCGGGGAAGATGGCCATGGCCTTGGCCCGCAGGAGGAAATGCATCTTGCGGATCGCGAAATAATGGAAGTTGAAGCAAAGCTCGGGCGTCGCATAGGGATTGGGCGCCTGCTCGTGCGGCAGCGTGATATTGAGCGCGATCGACACCGCCCCGACATCGGATGCGCCGCGATTGCCCGCTTCCATGACGCCCGGCCCGCCGCCGGTGACGATCACGAATTCCTTGCCGCCCGATGAGTTGGCCGAATGGCGCGAGGCGAGTTGCGCGAAGCGCCGGGCCTCGTCGTAGTAATGGCTGTTGGCGCGCAGCCGCTCGGCCTGTTCCGGCGTGCGGGCCGCCCAGGGATCGTGGCCGGGCTCGGGGATGCGCGCGCCGCCGAAGAGCACGACGGTGGACAGGATGCCCGCTTCCGTCAGCGCCATGTCGGGCTTCATCAGTTCCAGTTGCAGCCGGACGCCGCGCATCGGCTCGGAGGCGAGAAAGTCCGGGTCGTCATAGGCAAGGCGATAGGTCGGCGAGAGGGTCTGGGGCGTGCGGGGCTTGGCCGTCTGACGCGCCCGATCCTCGCCCGAAGTTGGAAAAGGCGAAAAGGCTTCTTCGCCCTCTGCACCCGAAAGAAGGTCCTTGTCGGTTTCCATCGCCACGCGCCATCGTCCTCGCGTTGATTGTCCAGGGGGCTTCCAATAGAGGAAGCGTCATGCCCGAAGCTTTCACGCCGCTACACAAGGACGCACGGATGACCGACCACGCCCAGCTTGAACAGATCATCGAAACCGCCTTCGACAACCGGGACTCCGTCAACGCGCAGACCCAAGGCGAGGTTCGCGACGCGGTGAACGAGGCGCTGAACGGACTCGACCGAGGCGCGCTCAAGGTCGCGACGCGCGGCGGCGATGGTCAGTGGACCGTGCATCAGTGGCTGAAGAAGGCGGTGCTCCTGTCCTTCCGCCTGAACGACATGGAACTCGTCTCTGGTGCACCGGGCGGGGCGAACTGGTGGGACAAGGTGCCCTCGAAGTTCGACGGCTGGACGGAAACGCAGTATCGGGAGGCCGGCTTCCGGGCCGTGCCGGGCGCGATCGTGCGCCGCTCCGCCCATATCGGCAAGAACGCCATCCTGATGCCGAGCTTCGTCAATCTCGGCGCCTCGGTCGGTGAAGGCACGATGGTGGACACATGGGCGACCGTCGGCTCCTGCGCGCAGATCGGCGCGCATGTGCACCTGTCCGGCGGCGTGGGCATCGGCGGCGTGTTGGAGCCGCTTCAGGCCGGCCCGACCATCATCGAGGACAATTGCTTCATCGGCGCACGTTCGGAAGTCGTGGAAGGCTGCATCGTGCGCGAGGGCTCGGTTCTCGGCATGGGTGTCTTCATCGGCCAGTCCACCAAGATCGTGGACCGCGAGACGGGCTCCATCACCTATGGCGAAGTGCCGCCCTATTCCGTCGTCGTCGCCGGCTCGCTGCCGGGCAAGCCGATGGGTAATGGCGAGGCCGGCCCGGCGCTCTATTGCGCGGTGATCGTCAAGCGCGTGGACGAGCGCACCCGCTCCAAGACGTCCATCAACGATCTCTTGCGCGCCTGATCGAAGAGGGGGTGCACGGCGCAAGACAGCGCCGTGCATTCGACGGCATTTTCTAAGACATCGCTTTGGGAAGCCCTTCGAGGGATCGCTGTGGGGTTTCCGCTCTGCGGCCTGACAACGAACGCGGCCTCTACCAGGAGCATGAGCCGAAATCGAAGAAGCAGCCCGGATGGAGAGCGCCGCCGGGCCGCGCACGGACGGACTTTCGACACAGTCCGATCTCCCAGCCCAGCGCATCCAGCGCGGCAGCGGCCCAGCGTTCCGCCGCTAGGTCGCTGCCGGCATTTCGGGTCGCGACGGGTGTCGCACTTCCCTGTCCTCACGCGCCTTCCCAACCGCGCATGAAAAAAGCCGGGGCGAACCCGGCTTATTTTTCCTTGCGATAGCGGCCCCTCCGAGCGGGCTCACGCTTGGCGAGCTTACTGTGCGGGCCGCGTCGAGGCATCGAAGGCGCCGCCGAAGCGGTCGCGGTCGATTTCGGGCTGCGAGCGATGGGTCACGCGGCCGCCATCGGGCGCGCCGGCTTCGGCCTGCTGCGGGGCGATCAGCGGCGGGATATGATTTTCAGCGAGACGAATGATCGGGCGCGGCGCGGGGACGGGCGCCGACACGGCGGCGATCGCGCCGCTCGTGGCTTCGTCCGTGCCGGTCAGAGCCGTTGCGGCGGCCGGAGCGTTGGTGGATTGCGGCCTGGAAAGCGTCGCGGCGACGGTCGGCTTGACCTCGCCGCGCGCTTCGGCCGGATGGGCAGCGACGGCGCGGGCGACGAGGCCCTTGCGCACGGTCGGCTCGACAGCAGCGACGAGCGAGGCGGTGTCCGACATGGCGGGCGTCTTGCGCGAGCGGATCTCCGCCATGTGGCGCTTGACGTTGGAGCAGTAGACGCTGGCGGATTTGGACATAACCGTGGTCCGGTGTCCGCCCTTGTACTTCATCGCCGTGCGGCAGATGTCGCCATTGCCCTCTTCGTAGGCGCCCTTGAGATAGCGCATGCCGTAGCGAAGATTGGTTTCGGGATCGAGCAGGGCTTCCGCCGGGCCGGAGAAGCCGAGGCCCCGCGCCGTGGCGGGCTTGATCTGCGACAGGCCGTAGACGCCCGCGCCGCGAGCGCGCGGATTGTAATGGCTTTCGACGCGCACCACGGCATAGGCCAGTTCGCGCGGAATCTCGTTTTCGTCGGCGGCGGCGGCGATCATGCGGTCGATCTTCGGATCGCCCGTGATCGTGTCCTTGGCGGCCTGCGCGACGTTCTGGATCGTGGCAGCGGACACATTGGCGACGGCGACGGCTTTTTCACCGACCCGCACCGCGCCGGCTACGACGCTGTTCTTGGCGGCGACGGCGGTGCCATAGGCGCGGCTGCCGAGGGAGGGCTTGGCCTCTGCGACCTCGGCGCGGGCGGCGACGACGCGCCCGCCCTTCTGTTCGGTCTGTTCGGCGCTCTTCTCGCTCGGCTTGGCGGACGGAGCGATGACGCGGGTCGGACCGTTGTCGTTCTTGGCGATCTGCACGACTTCGGACTTGGTGCCCGACGTCTTGGTGGGGGAGATGTCAGCGGTGCCGCTGAGCTTGTCTCCGTCGGAGACACATGCCGAAAGCATCAAAGGTGCGAGGAGGGCCAGAGAGGCCACCGAAACCATACGGCCGGAACGCGCGCGAGCGATCCGGGCTCCTTCGGCCCATTGATGCGTCATGCAGGAATCCCCTCAGCTATTTCGCTCGGTGGCAAGCCTTCGTGACCAAACCCGGCCGAAACGTGGCAAGGCTGGGTCAAAGGTTACCGACCGTTCACAAAGATTAGCGCATCGTGACTAAAAAGCACCACCCCCAAAAAACGAAGAATCCAGCCTGTGGACAAGTTCGGTGGCGAAGCGGCTTTCGGCGCGTTAGAAAACAGTCATGAGCACCACCCTTCTCGACCCCGCCGACAACCTTTCCCGCCTTCTGCGCTGCGCCTCCGTGACCCCCGAGGATGCAGGGGCTCTGGGCACGCTGGAGGCTATGCTGAAGCCATTGGGATTCCTCGTGGAACGCCCGATTTTCGAGGCCGATGGAACCCCCGCCATCGAGAACCTTCTGGCGATTCGCGGCCAAGCCGGACCGCACCTGTGCTTTGCCGGACACACCGATGTCGTGCCGCCCGGGCCCGACGCCGATTGGTCGCAGCCGCCCTTCGCCGCAATCGTTAAAGATGGAGAGATCTATGGCCGGGGCGCTGTGGATATGAAGGGTGGAATCGCCTGTTTCGTCGCCGCCGTCGCGCGACTCGAATCGAAGGGCGCGCTGCCCGAAGGCCGTTTGTCCTTCCTGATCACAGGCGACGAAGAAGGGCCGGCCATCAACGGCACGGTGAAGCTGCTCGCCCATGCCGAACAGGCGGGGCACCGCTTCGACGCCTGCCTTCTCGGCGAGCCCACCAATCCCGAAGCGCTTGGCGACATGATCAAGATCGGCCGGCGGGGCTCGATGTCGGGCATCGTCATGCTGAACGGGCGGCAGGGCCATGTCGCCTATCCCCATCTCGCCGACAATCCGATGCGCCGCCTCGCCCCCGTCCTCGCCGCCTTGCAGGATACACCGCTCGATGGCGGCACGGAGCGGTTCCAGCCCTCCAATCTGGAAGTGACGACGGTGGACACGGGCAATTCGGCCAGCAATGTCATCCCCGCGCGGGTCGCCATCCGCTTCAACATCCGCTTCAACGATCACTGGACGCCCGAGACGCTGCGCGCCGAAGTGCTGCGGCGAATCGAATCAGCCCTGTCCAGCGCCGCGCCGGGCCGGCCCATGGCGGACCTTTACGAGATGACATGGCGCGAGCCGGTGTCGGATGTGTTCGTGACGGCCCCCGGCCCCCTGGTGGAAGAGCTGTCGGACGCGGTGGAGGCGGTGACGGGTCGCCGGCCCGAACTCTCCACCTCGGGCGGAACCTCGGACGCGCGCTATATCAAAAACCATTGCCCGGTGGTCGAATTCGGACTTGTCGGCAAGACGATGCATATGGCCAATGAACGTGTCGCCCTATCGGACCTCGAAACGCTGACGGCTATCTATGAGACCTTCCTCACCCGCTGGTTCGCCGCCCAGTCCTGATTTCATGCCGAGTCTGGCCGAGATCGCGCGCTACTTCACCGGAGCCGCGCGCCTCATGGCGGGGCGGCGCGACGGGCTGTCGCTTCTCGACATCAGCGCCGACGGGTTCTGGCGATCCTTCGCCGCGCTCGTCGTCGCCCTGCCGCCGACGGTTCTGTCCTGGCTGGAATATGAAAGCGTCGAGCGGCCGCCCTTTGCGGGGCATCTCGGGCGCTTCTCGACCTATGGCGCTCATGCGCTGGCCGATCTGACGGCCTGGCTTCTGCCGATCCTGATCATGGCGTCCTTCGCGCGCCTGCTCGGCTTCTCACGGAAGATGGTGCCCTTCGTGGTCGCGACGAACTGGGGCGGCGCGTTTCTCGCCTGGGTCTTCTCGCCCTTCTTCCTGCTCCTGCTGCTGACGGGGCCGAGCGACCTGACGGCGCTGCTCGGACTCGTCGTCGCCATCGCCTCGATCGTCTTGAGCGTGCGACTGATCGCCAACGCGACGGGCACCGACATTCCCATGTCCGTCGCCATCGTCACGATGATGGTCTTCGTCTCACTCCTCTCCTACGCCGCCGTCTCAGATCTCGTCGGCGTGCCCATAGCCTGAGCGAAGCGGCGGGTCTCCCGGCGCTGCATAGTCGACGCGGGTGAGATACAGCCCGTCGGGCGGCGCGACCGGGCCGCAGCGCTTGCGGTCGCGCGATTCCAGCGCGGCGACCAGATCCCGGTCGCTCCAGCGATGCTCGCCGACGAGCTTCAGCGAGCCCGCGAAGGAGCGGATCTGGTTGTGCAGAAAGGACTGCGCCGAGGCATGGATATGCACCTCGTCGCCGGGTCCGCGCACCACATCCAGCCGTTCCAGCGTGCGCACCGGGCTCTTCGCCTGACAGTTCACCGAGCGGAACGTGTTGAAATCATGGGTGCCGAGAAGGTGCTTGGCCGCGCGGTCCATCGCCTCGACATCCAGCGCCTTCCAGCACCACCAGACCTGGCCTTTCAGGATGCTCGGCGGCGGGCGGCGGTTCAGGATGCGATAGAGATAGTGCCGCTTGCGGGCCGAAAAGCGCGCGTCGAAATGATCGGGTACCAGCTCAGCCGAAAGGATCGCGACGCCCCCCTCCTCGCGCAGCCGCGCGTTCAGAGCGTCGCGCACCGTGTCGGTCCGCCAGAGCTTGGGGATATCGACATGGGCGACCTGCCCCGTCGCGTGGACGCCGGCATCCGTGCGCCCCGCGCCGAACAGCGTGACATCCTCGCTGCAAAACGCTTTCAGCGCGATCTCGACCGTTTCCTGAACCGACATGCCGTTTTTCTGGCGCTGCCAGCCGCAATAGGCCGTACCGTCATATTCGATGGTGAGCTTGTAGCGGGGCATGAGCTATCCGAGCCGCGTGCCGGCCGGCACGGCCGTGCCGCGCAGGAAGACCTCCGCCGGCCCGGCCTTGCCGCCGGCGCGCTGCACGTCGAGAAGGCGCACCGCCCCCTCCCCCGCCGCGATCAGAAGCCGGTCGTCCAGCGCCGCGCCGGGCCCGCCGGTGCCATCAGAGGCTTCCGCGCGCAGCAGCTTTAGGCGCTCGCCCGACAACGTGGTCCAGGCGCCAGGAAAGGGTGAGAAGGCGTTGATGCGGCGCGCGATCTCGGGCGCCGGGCGCGTCCAGTCGATCTCGGCCTCGCCCTTCTCGATCTTGCGGGCATAGAGCACCTCGCGCCCCGTGCGCGCGGCGATGGCGTCCTGCGGCTCGAAGCCGAGCGTGTCAGCCTCAAGCCCTTCGAGGGCGCGCACCATCAACCGGGCGCAGGATTCGGACAGGCGGTCGTGCAATTCGCCGGCCGTTTCGCGCGCGCCGATCGTGAGCGTGTCGGTCAGCGCCACCGGCCCGGTGTCGAGCCCGGCTTCCATGCGCATCACCATCATGCCCGTTTCGGCATCGCCCGCCTCGATGGCACGCTGGATGGGCGCGGCCCCGCGCCAGCGCGGCAGAAGCGAGCCATGGCCGTTCAGCGCGCCGAGGCGCGGCGCATTCAGAACCGCCTGCGGCAGAAGCAGCCCATAGGCGACGACGACGGCGACATCGGCCTGGAGCGCGGCGAAATCGGCCTGCTCCTCCGCGCCTTTCAGCGAAACGGGCGTGAGGATCTGGATCCCCAGCCGCTCGGCCTCAAGCGCGACGGGCGAGGGCGTCGGCGCGAGGCCCCGCCGACCGGCCGGGCGTGGCGGCTGCGAATACACGGCCGCGATCTCGTGGCCGGCGTCCGCGAGGGCGCGGAGCGTCGGAACGGAAAAGGCGGGTGTGCCCATGAAGACGACGCGCAGCGTCATGATCTCGCCCTTATGGAGGATGGCGCGCGGACGGCGGTGGCGCGTCAGAGCGTCTTCTTGGCCGCCTTGGTGAACTTGCGGATCACCATGTCGCGCTTGAGCTTGGAAATATGGTCGATGAAGAGGACGCCGTTGAGGTGGTCCATCTCGTGCTGGAGGCAGGTGGCGAGCAGCCCGTCGGCCTCGATCTCGCGCGTTTCCCCGGTCAAATCCTGAAAGCGCACGCGCACCGTCGCCGGGCGTTCGACCTCGGCGTAATAGTCGGGGATCGACAGGCAGCCTTCCTCGTAGCCCGAGCGCTCGTCGGACGAGGCGAGGATTTCCGGGTTCACGAAGATCTGCGGCTGCTTCTCCTCGTCTTCCTTGGCGAGGTCGATCACCAGCATCCGCAGGGGCTCGCCCACCTGAATGGCGGCCAGCCCGATGCCCGGCGCGTCATACATGGTTTCCAGCATGTCGTCGGCGAAACGGCGCACCGAATCGTCGATGCGCGCCACCGGTTCGGACACGCGGCGAAGGATGGGATCGGGGAGGATGACGAGAGGCTTGACGGTCATGTCCGTCAGGTAAACGCAGGCGCGGGAGCGGTCAACAGAGCGCGCCATGTTCTCCTTTTGATCTGGTGCATGTCGGACGAATCGCATAGGCTCCTTCCATGCGCTTCGCTGACCTCGCCGGCCTTCTCGACACGCCTTTGTTCGCTCTCGGCCAGCGCCCTGTGAGCCTCGGCGAAGCTTTGGTCGTGGCGGTTGCGCTCTGGCTCGTCTGGCGCTTTCTACGACGGTTTCGCCAGCCCGAAGGCTTCGACGGTGACGGAGTGGACGCGCTCCTGCGCGCGCAGGTCGAGCTGGCCGGCCGTGTTCATTCCATGGGCGAAATGCTGGGCGCGCGGCAGGCGGAGCTGGCCCGCAGCGTGGCCGAGCGGCTGGACGGGATGGGCCACCGCGTCGGCCGCTCGCTGTCGGACGCGCAGATCCAGACCGGCGAAACGCTGACGCGGCTGGCCGAGAGGCTGGCGGTGATCGACCGTGCGCAGGGCGAAATCCGGGGGCTCGCCGGCGAGGTCGTTCGGCTTCAGGATATTCTCGCCAACAAGCAGGCGCGCGGGGCCTTCGGGCAGGCGCGCATGGAAGCCATCGTCATGGATTCGCTGCCGCGCGGCGCCTATTCCTTTCAGGCGACGCTCTCCAACGGCAAGCGGCCGGACTGTCTCATTCCCATGCCGAACGGCGCGCCGTCGCTGGTGATCGACGCGAAGTTTCCGCTGGAATCCTGGAACGCCTTTCGCAATGCCCCGAGCGACGAGCATCGCGACGCCGCCGCGCAGCGCCTACGCCGCGACATGGACATGCATATCAAGGCCGTTTCCGAGAAGTACCTCCTGCCGGGCGAGACGCAGGACACGGCCTTTATCTTCCTCCCCTCCGAATCGGTTTTCGCGGAGTTGAACGAGCATTTCGAGGACGTGATCCGCCGAGCCCACCGCGCACGTGTGGTGATTGTGTCACCCTCGCTTCTGATGCTGTCGATCGAGGTCGTGAAGGCCCTGTTGAAAGATCAAAGAATGCGGCAGGAAGCAGGCAGGATTCAGAAGGAAGTCATTCTTCTGACCGAAGATCTGCAAAGGCTGGACGCGCGCGTTTCGGCGCTTCGAACCCACTTTTCTCAAGCCGGCCGGGATGTCGATCAGATCCTGACCACGACGGAGAAGCTGGTGCGGCGCGGAACGCGAATCGGCAGTCTCGAACTGGAACCGGGCGAACCCTTTCGCCCAGCCGAGAGCGGCAGGGGAGGTCATCAGGCTGATCGTTAAATTCCGAGGGTTTCCCCCAAAGAATCGGCAACCGAGGAAAAAATCCGACAGCCAATTCTTGACAATCTGCTAACGTGTCGGGATCGAAAATGCTTCCGCCGCGTTTTCCACAGGACTGGAAATTCGGGGACTTACCTCATGCGTGGTATGTTGAAGGCAGTTCTGGCAAGTCTCGTGCTCTGCGCGTCGCCGGCGGCTCTTCCGGCCATGGCAACGCAAGCCCTCGCCAGCACGGATTTGGCTTCGGCCTATAATGACAATACCGACGCGGCCTTCCGCATCGGCCTCCAGACGCGCCTCGCCTGGACGGGAGACTATGACGGCACGTTCGACGGGCGCGTCGGAACCCAGACATTGCGCGCCATTCGCGATTTTCAAGCCCGCACCGGGTTCAAACCCGACGGCGTGATGACCGACGCCTTCCTCAAGAAGGTGATCGCCGAGAGCGACAAGGTGCGCGACGGGCTGGGCTACCGGCTGGTGCGCGACGATCGCACCGGCGTCCGCGTCGGCCTCCCCGGCGCGCTCGTCTCCCCCGCCGGCGAAACCGAAGTCGGCTCGGTCTGGCGCTCGGCCGATAGCGGCGTCGAGATTGAGACGGTTCGCTTTCATGACGAGGGTTACTCGCTTCAGGGCGTCTTTAACGTCCTGTCCACAGATGGCGACAACAAGAAAGTCTCCTCCTCCACTCTGTCCAACGATGGCTTCACCATTCGCGGTCAGGAGGACGGTCGTTCCTTCCTGATCCGCTTCGCCGATCGCAACGGCGATCTGCGCGGCTTCTCGGTCGCCTGGGACAAGGGGCATGAGGAGGCCATCAAGCCCTATACGGTCGTCGCCTCCAATGCTTTCGACCCGTTCGCGGGGGAGCCGCATAGCGAAGAACTCGGCCCCATGGCCAAGCTCTTCCGCTCGGGCCGCGCAGAGGGCGTTGCCTTCGGCGAGCATGAAACGCAGACCGCGACGCCGCCCGCCGGCGAGCCCCAAGGCCCGGCGCTCGCGGCCCCTGGCTTCGACTCGTCAGGCACCGGCTTTGTCGTGTCCAAGGATGGCTGGCTGCTGACCAACGCACATGTCGCCAAGAGCTGCAAGACCGTTCTGGTCGGCGATCTCGGCGCGGCGTCCAAGGTGGTGGTGGACGAGGGGCACGATCTAGCCCTCCTGAAGGTCGATGCTCCGGTCGGCAAGCCGCTGCCGATCGTCACCAACAAGCCGCGTCTGGGCGAGGACATTCTCGCCCTCGGCTTCCCACTGCGGTCCATCCTGGCCGATAGCCTGAACGTGACACGCGGCAACATCTCCTCGCTCATGGGGCTGATGAACGACGCGAACTACCTGCAGATTTCGGCGCCCGTGCAGCCCGGCAATTCGGGGGGCCCGCTGGTGGATCTGGCCGGCCGCGTCGTCGGCGTCGTCACCGCCAAGCTCAACGCCGTGGCCGTTGCCGATCTGACGGGCGATATTCCGCAGTCCATCAACTTCGCGATCCGCCCGGACGCCGCCACCCGCTTCCTCGACCAGCACAAGGTCGCCTATCAGACGGCCGACGCCAAGGCTCCGTTGGAAAGCGTGCCGGACGCGACGGCCAAGGTGCAGGACTCGATCTATCCCGTGCTCTGCCTCGGCACGAAGTAAATCCGCCAGATACAACAAGGCGGCCTTTGACGGGCCGCCTTGTTGCGCGCTATGGTGACGGCCACGGGCTGGAGAGCCCCGGCCGTCCGCAGGCTGAACGCCCTTGGTGAAGCTCTCCGATCGAACAGCGTCCAACGGTCATCCCTTGTGGCATGTCGCGGGCGGCAACGCGGACTCCCCTCGCATATCGACATGCACCGAGCGGAGACCCTTATGACACGTTCCCCCAGGCCCCTCCCTGCCCTCGACGGGCTGAAGGATCAGGCCAAGCGTCTGCGCGCCGCACTCAGCGAGGACGGCCAGACCCTGTCTTATTCCAAGTCGCTGGAGCTTGTCGCCGCCCAGCACGGCTTTCGAGACTGGAACACGCTTCACGCCCATATCGGCCATCGCGGCGCCTTCGACCCGTACCGCCTCGGCGCGCGCGTCAAAGGCTTCTATCTCGGCCAGCCCTTCGAGGCGTCGGTCCTCGGCGTCGAGGCGCTGGGGAGCGAGAGCGGTCGCTATCGCCTCGTGCTCCAGTTCGACGAGCCCGTCGATGTCGTGACGTTCGACAGTTTCTCCGCCTTTCGCCAGCGCGTGTCCTGCCGTGTCGACGGCACGGGACGCACGATGGAGAAGACCTCGAACGGACGGCCGCAGGTCGAGTTGCTCTGGTAGGTTCGCACCAAAGATGCGAACGGGCTTCGAGAAAGACCTCTCGAGCAGCAGGACGGGCTTCCGGCCCGACAAGCCGACGCGCCTCTCGGTCGCCGACATTGCGACACGGGACGGCGGCAAGATTGCCTGAGGCTTTGCAGCGTTAGATGGAAGCATAACCCTCGGAGCGATCCGAGGACCTTCTACGGTAGCTCATTGGAAAGTTGCGCCCTGCTCAGAAGAGACCCAATCAGGCATTGCGCAACGCAACTGAGCCGGCTTCCACTCCTTCCCGTATGGTACTCTGTAATCAGCGGCAGCTACTCTTGCGGGTATCACCTATCATCGACACCACCTAGAAATGGTGGGTTACGCTAGGGGCTTCTTCGATGCAGACGTTCGATCCAGTCGAGCTTTTGACGTTGCCGCTCATGGCCAATCTTGCGACGGTCAGCAGTGACGGCGCACCCCGCAATTCGCCCGTCTGGTTTATCTGGGAGGACTCGACACTGTGGATGCCGGGGGCTCAGGGAGCGAGCGCAGTCAAACGATTGCAACAGGATTCACGTTGTTCCGTCGAGATCGTTCACTTCGACAACGATGCCGGGATTCTTCTGCACCTTGGCTTTCGCGGACACGCCTTGATCGAGCCCAACTGCCCCGCGCTCTTCAAGAGACTTTTGCGGAAATATCTCGGCCCTGAATCCAATTGGAACGAATGGTTCATCGAAAACGTCGCTCGGATCGATTCACCTTCCGGGCGAATGATCCGCCTGGTGCCGGAGAGCACATTCACCAATAACGTGTCGTTCTTCAAAACCGGCCCGGTACTGGCATGGCCTCCAACCGGATGGTCGCTGGAATCAGATTAGCCCATTAGGAATCAACCGAACGCGAAGCGCAGCGTGGTTGCTATGCGGCAATCCATTGCCTTAACGCTCGCCCGCTCAAACCGCCCATTTCTCATCCCCCGTGAAGGCCACCGTCAGCCAGCGATCCGGGCCTGCGCCGCCGATGGCCTTGCCGACTTCCTCACGGATGGCGTCGAAGGCGCCGATGCGGCCGAAGTCGCGGTCGGGAGGCACGACGAAATGGATCTCCACCATGCGCGAGCGGCCGGCGCGCGAGACATAGGTGTGGGCGCGGATGAAGCCGTGGCGGCGCACGGTCTCGTCGGCTACCCGCCGGGCCAGGGCGTCGAGATCGGCCGGGGCGAGCAGCAGGATGTCCTGAAACGCCTTGAACACCGTCTGAAGCGGAACGGGAATGAGACAGAGGGTCAGGAGCGCGAGGATCGCCGGATCCACATAAGGCGTCCAATGCGCGTAGGCTGTGCCCTCCAGCGCCCAGGCGACGATGAAGGCGCAGAGCAGCGCGGCGGTGATCGCGCCGGACATGATCCAGCCCTTGGCGTCCAGCGCGATGAAGGAGGAGTTGAGGACGCGGTTGGCGCGCCGGCCGTAGATCGCCATCACGATGCAGATCACGACGACGAAAAACGAATAGACGATGGCCCAGCCGAATTCGAGCGAGCGCCCGCCATCGAGGATCGTGCCAATGGCGTTGACGAAGGCATAGAAGGAGAGAAGCGACAGAAGCCCGCCATTGAAGGCGAGCACCATGGGCTCGAAATGCCAGAAGCCCATCTGGAAACGCTGGCTCGTGTCGCGCGCGATGAGGCGCGTGACGAGAAGCGCCATGCCGGTCATCGAGGCATCCACCACGGAGAAGACGCCATCGAACGCGATCGACAGCGATCCCGACAGGATGCCGAACACGACGCCCGTCGCCCCGATCAGGAGCGTCATGGCGATGGAAAGCTTCAGAACGGCGCTTTCGTCGGGCGCGGCGGCAGGCATCGGAGGGCTCCGGTCGTGGCAATCGACAAGGAGCTAGGGCAGGCCGGTTAAAGAAGCAGCCTGCCGGACGCTGACAGGCCGCTCACGAACGCGTCGTCAGCCGAGCCGCTTGGCATCAACCGAGTTTCTTGGCGAGCGCCGGGGTCGGCCAGCAGGTGGCGGGCAGGCCCAGCTTCTCCTCCGCCTGGCCGATGGAGCGGCGCGTCTTGAAGCCGGCCAAGCCGTCCGTGCCGCCGACATCGTAACCCTGTTTCTGCAACCGCTCTTGAAGGCGCGAGACGTCGCCCCGCGTCAGGCCGGACGCGCCCGGCCAGCGCGCGTCGAAGCCCCCGCCGCCGGCGATCCGGTCGGCCACATGGCCGATGAACAGGGCGTAGAGGTCGGAATTGTTGTATTCCTTGATGACGTAGAAATTGGGCGTCGCGACGAAAGCCGGCCCGAGGCGGCCCGCCGGCATCAGGAGATGGCCGGGGCGCTTCAGCTCGGCGTCGGGAAAGCCGCGGCCCGAGGCGCGCGCGACCCCGGCTTTGGCGAAATCGGCGATCGGGCGCGGACGATCCGGCCCCTCACCCGTGCAGGACACGCCGGCTGGAAAGCGCGCCTCGTAGCCCCAGGGCCGGCCGCGCTGCCAGCCCGACATCTGGAGATAATGGGCGATGGAGGCGAGCGTGTCGGGCACCGAATTCCAGATATCGGGGCGACCGTCGCCATCCTCGTCCACCGCAAGCGCGCGGAATTTCGAGGGCATGAACTGCGGCTGACCGAGCGCGCCAGCCCAGGAGGACTTCATGTCCGAGACCTTGAGATGGCCTTCCTGCACGATCTTGAGGGCGTCGATCAGCTCGGCGCGGAACATCTCCTTGCGGCGCGAGAGATAGGCCTTGGTGCCGAGCACCTCGAAGGCATTGTAGGGAATCTTCGCCGCGCCATAGCCGGACTCGCGGCCCCAGACGGCGAGAACGATCGGACCGGGAACGCCTGTTTCGCGTTCGATGCGCTGGAGAAGCGCGCCGTTGGCCTGCAGGAGCGCGCGGCCCTTGGCGACGACGCCCGCGATCTTCTTCTCGTCGAAATAGGCGGCGGGGCTCTGGAACTCGGCCTGACGGTTCACCTCCTCCACCTTCGGCTTCTGGCCGGGGAGCTGCAGGTCGGGCAGGCTCAAGTTGGGCTCCACGCCCCGGAAGGCGGCGTCGAAGGTCGCGCGCGACACGCCCTTCGCCCGCGCCTCGGGCCAGATTTCACCCTCCAGAAAGCGGCGGAAGCCGGCCTCGATCTCGGGCTTGGGCGCGGCCAACGCGGGCGCCGTCACAGCCATCAGGGCAAGGCACAGGGCCGCCAGTCGCTTCTTCATCATGCGGATTCCTTGGGGGAGACAGTCCCTCTCCCGCCGGAAGGCTAAGGCCACGAGCTTGCGTCGAACTCGTGGCGAGGGGTCTCACGTCTTGGCGAGAGGGCCGGCCAGAAGGCGCAGCACGGCGGCCGGGTCGCCCGTCCCCGTCCCGTCCGGCGGCGCGCGGCCGTCCAGCGCCAGGACCGCCAGCCCATGCACCAGCGCCCAGCAGGCGAGCGTGGCGGCGGGGTCGTTCGTCAACGTGGCCACCCGGCGCGCCAGAACGCCGTAAGCCGTTTCACCCACAGGCTCGCGCGGCACGCAGGCGCCCGAGAACATCAGGCGAAACAGCGCGGGATGCGCTTGCGCGAAACGGAGATAGGCGAGCCCCTGCGCGACCACGGCCTCGCTCCCCTCCGCCGTCGCATCGGCTTCCACCAAGGCCTCGCGAAGCCGCTCGAACCCATGGCCGGCCACCGCGCCCATGAGCGCGGCCTTGTCGGCGAAGTGGCGATAGGGCGCCATGGCCGAGACGCCGACATCCCGCGCCAGCGCCCGGAGGCTGAGATCATTCGCCCCCCCTTCCAGCGCCGCCACAGCGGCTGCGATCAGCCGCGCACGCAAACCGGACTCTTCGATGGGAGACATGACTGTTTACGCCGTACACATTCCGCGCTACGTTTACGGTGTAAACAAGGAAGCCTTCCCGATGCAAGCCAAACCGAAGCGCCAAAGCGTCGATCTCTCCGCCTTTCCCGATCTTGTGATGGTGCTCCTGGGTTTTCAGGTGCAGGGCTGGCGCGGCGTGCCGGCGCTCCTGCGCATTGGCCGGGGCCTGCGCGCGCTGCGCGACCACGCGCCGGACGGGCTCCTCTGGGACCAGCAGTTCATTTATGGTTGGAATCATGTCGGCATCCGCCAATATTGGCGCGATCCGGACAGTCTGGAGCGCTTCACCCGCGCCGAGCCCCATTCGCTCTGGTGGCGCGCTTTCCTGCGCGATGCCCAGACCTGCGGCTTCTGGCACGAGGCCTTTCACGCGCGCGGCGGCGTCGAGGCGATCTATGTCAACCTGCCCCGGCCCGGCGGCCTCGCCGCCTTCGCGCCCGAGCGCGCGCCGATCGGCCCCTTCATGACGAGCCGGGACCGCGTGCGCGCCGATGCCGAAGCGCGGCGGGGATAGGGTCTATATCTTGGTGCGCGAGCGCATGGCGGCCGAGAGCGTGCCCTCGTCGAGATAGTCCAGCTCGCCGCCGACCGGCACACCATGGGCGAGGCGCGTGATCTTGAGATCGAACCCGTCGAGCTGGTCGATGATGTAATGCGCTGTTGTCTGACCCTCGACCGTGGCGTTCACGGCGATGATGATCTCGGAAATGCCCCCTTCCGTGACGCGCTCCACGAGGCGGCGGATGGTGAGGTCTTCCGGGCCGATTCCTTCCAGCGGCGAGAGCACGCCGCCCAGCACATGATAGCTGGCGTTCAGCGCCTTGGCGCGCTCCAACGCCCAGAGATCGGACACGTCCTCCACCACGATCACGGTGGAGCGGTCACGCCCGGCATCGGTGCAGATCGTGCAAGGGTCGCGCGTGTCGATATTGCCGCAATGCGAGCAGACCTTCACCTCCTCCGCCGCCTCGGCCATGGCCGCGCCGAGCGGGCGCAGGAGCTGTTCGCGCCGCTTCACCAGATGCAGGGCGGCGCGCCGGGCCGAGCGGGGGCCGAGCCCCGGCAGCTTGGCGAGAAGCTGGATCAGCCGCTCGATCTCGGGACCGGCGATGGACTTGGCCATTCGGGAAGACGCTTTCAGCGGTGTCTCAGGCAATGGGGCGGCCCCGCAGGGCCGCCATAGGCGTAGCGAAAAGCCTAGAACGGCAGCTTCAGGCCCGGAGGCAGCGGCAGGCCGGCGGTGAGGGCCTGCGTCTTTTCCTGGATCAAGGCGTCGAGCTTGCGCTTGGCGTCGGCATGGGCGGCGACGATCAGGTCTTCGAGAATGTCCTTCTCGTCGGCCTTGAGAAGCGAGGGGTCGAGATTGAGCGATTCCAGTTCGCCCGAACCTTTCAGCGTCACGGACACGACGCCGCCGCCGGCCTGGCCGCTGGCCGTGGTCTCGGCGATCTCGGCCTGCAGGCCCTGCATCTTCTCCTGCATGGCCTTGGCCTGCTTCATCATGCCCATGAGATCCTTCATGCCGGGCCGTGCTCCTTCTGCCGCGTTGAATCGAAAAGCTCAGTCGTCGTCATCGTCGTCGCCGGGTTCCAGCGACGCGTCGAACGCTATGTCGTCATCCGCGCCGCCCATGCCAAGGTCCGGCTCGCCCACATCATATTGTTCGGGCAGACCGCCATCCCCGACGAAATCGTCCAGGGGCTCGGCGGGTTCCGGCTCGGGCGGCGTTTCCGGCTCGCTGCGCAGGCGCACCTCGCGCACCTTCGCGCCCGGCATGGCGGCGAGAATGGCGGCGACATCGGGGTCGGCCTCCGCCTCGCGGATCAGCTGCGCGCGCCGCGCCGCGTCGAGCTCCTCCAGCGTTTCGCTGCCACCCGACGGCGCGACGGTGACGACCCAGCGCAGGCCCGTCCAGTCGAACAGACGCTTGGCGAGATCGCCGGCAAAGCTCACCGGCGCGCCCTCGGCCGGCTGGATTTCCAGGCGGCCGGGCTCGATGCGTACCAGCCGGAGATAGCGGCGAATGCGCGTCTTCATCAGCGAATCGCGCTTCTCGCCCGCGAGCTTTTCGAGATCGCGCAAGGAGGCCGGCATGGACTGCGGATCGGCGTCCACCGCGCCGACGCGCGCGGGCTGCGCGTCCGGCGCGGGCGCGGCCATGCGCGCAGCGAGCGACAGTCCGCCGCCCTGGATCGTGCGCAGCTGCATGGTCGGCCCGCCGCCCGGCCCCGAGCCGTTCGGCCCCGCCATGCCCCGCGCATCCGCGGGCGCACCGTTCGGCGCGCCGTTGCCCGGCAGGCGCGGCTGGCCGCCCGGCGCGCCACCGAGCGCCGCCAGTTGGCCGCCGCCTTCGCGCAGAAGCTTCACGAGTTCGTCCGGCGAAGGCAGATCGGCAGCATAGGCGATGCGGATCATCGCCATTTCGGCGGCCTGGCGCGGCGAGGCGGCGGAGCGCGCCTCCTCGATCGCCTTCAGGAGCATCTGCCAGACTTCCGACAGGGTGCGCACGGAGAGGCGCGCGGCGAAGTCGCGCCCGCGCTCCACCTCGTCGGGAGACAATGAAGCGTCGCCCGCCGTTTCGGGCACGAAGCGCAGCGAGGTGACGAGATGGCTGAAATCGGCGAGATCGGTCAGCACCACGACCGGATCGGCTCCGGCCTGATATTGCTCTGCGAACTCGCGCAAGGCCCCTGCCCCGTCGCCCTTCATCAGAAGCTCGAACAGGTCCACCACCCGCGCGCGGTCGGCCAAGCCCAGCATGTCGCGCACGGTCTGCGCCGACACATGGCCCGCGCCGTGCGCGATGGCCTGATCGGTGAGCGACAGCGCATCGCGCACCGAGCCCTCGGAGGCGCGGGCGATGAGGCGCAACGCGCCTTCCTCGGCCTCGATCTTTTCCGAGCCCAGCACGCGCTGGAGATGGCTCATCATCGTGGCCGGATCGACGCGGCGCAGGTCGAAGCGCTGGCAGCGCGACAGGACGGTGATGGGAACCTTGCGGATTTCGGTCGTGGCGAAGACGAATTTCACATGCTCGGGCGGCTCTTCCAGCGTCTTCAGCAGGCCGTTGAAGGCCTGCGTGGAGAGCATGTGCACCTCGTCGATGATATAGACCTTGTAGCGCGCCGAAACCGGGCGATAGCGCACCTGCGCGATGATCTCACGGATATCGTCGATGCCCGTGTGCGAGGCGGCGTCCATCTCCACCACGTCCACATGCCGCCCTTCCATGATCGCCTGATCGTGGATGCCGGGCTCGACCATATGGATGGTCGGCTGGTGGATCGTCTCGGTCTCGTAATTCAGGGCGCGGGCGAGGATGCGCGCCGTCGTCGTCTTGCCGACGCCGCGCACGCCCGTCAGCATCCAGGCCTGGGCGATGCGATTCGCCTCGAAGGCGTTGGTGAGGGTGCGCACCATCGGCTCCTGGCCGATCAGGTCGTCGAAGGAGCGCGGCCGGTATTTGCGCGCGAGAACGCGGTAGGAGCCGCCCGAGCCCCCCGTTTCAGCCAGTTCGTCGCGGTTCTCAGCCATGCCGTCTCGTTCGAATGCGCCCCCGCGCCGGGGCGAGCCCACGCGGCGCGACACTAAAGCAAAGGGACCTGATTGAAACCCGCGCTTTGTCGCTGGGACGGTCTACAAGGCTTTTCGCTCAATGCAATGCGCGGGAGGCGAGGCCATGCGTGGGAGGCGATCCGAGCCCAACGCTCTTCGAAGCCGGCTCTTACACGCGAGCGGGCTTGGCGAACGGCTTAAAACGGGCGAGGGAAAGGGTGGGAGGCTGGCACGATGACCCGCGCCGGATTCGCTGGGGCTGCTTCCTTCCGGACCTGACCCGGTTGGCGAGCGGCTCGTCCACCACCAACCTCCCAAGGCTCATATCGTGGAGAAACGTGCCGAATGCAAGCCACCACCGATCACGAACTCGACGAACGCCTTCGGGCCGACACGATTTTCATCGCCGACCTGCCGCTGTCGCGCCTTCTCCTGATGAACGACCGCCGCTGGCCCTGGGCGATTCTGGTGCCGCGCCGTGCCGGGATCGTGGAACTGTTCGAGCTCGCGGCCGAGGATCGCCACCAGCTCGATGCGGAAGCTTGTGACGTCGCGAAAGCGATGCAGGCTTTGAGCGGGGCGGAAAAGATGAATGTCGCGACGTTGGGCAACATCGTGCGCCAGTTCCATCTTCATGTCGTCGCGCGCCAGGAGGGCGATCCGAACTGGCCCGGCCCCGTCTGGGGTTTCGGCGCGCGCGAGCCCTATTCCTCTGATGAGGCGCAGTCCCTTCGCGCCCGCCTTCTCGAAAGCCTGTCATGATCGCTCCGACCCCTCGCCTCGGTTTTGCCGGCAACCGCCTCGTCCGCGACGGAGAGCTCCGAACCGAAACGAGCCTTGCCGAGGCGCTGGATCACCCGGAGGCCGGCTTCTATGTCCAGGCAGCCGGACAATGGCTGGCGCATCAGGATGGCGACGCGATCCGCCCGCTGTTCGGGCGCGCGGAAGCGCAGACGCTTCTGGGTTCGCAGGAGGCGGAGCTTCTGCTCGGCCACACCGGGGATGGGCTGCCGCGTCTGGCCGTGCGCCTGTCGGAGGCGCGGATCGCAGCCCTCGGGATGGACGGCGAAGGGGCGGAGCGGCGTCTGGGTGGTCTGCCGCTGTTCGACCTGCGCACGCTCGGCCTGCACGTAGCCCTCGACGCCGACACGGAAGGGCAGCTCGCCCAAGCCGCCCATCTCCTGAACTGGCATGACTCGGCCCGCTTCTGCGGGCGCTGCGGCGGCGCAACCGTGTCAGAGGCAGCAGGCTTCCGACGCCGCTGCACAAAATGCGATCACATGATCTTTCCGCGCACGGACCCGGTGTCGATCATGCTGGTGCAGGACGGGGCCGGCCGCTGCCTCATGGGGCGGCAGCCGCATTTTCCCGCCGGCATGTGGTCGTGCCTTGCCGGCTTTATCGAGGCGGGCGAAACGATCGAGGACGCGGTGCGGCGCGAAACCTTCGAGGAAGCTGGGATCACGGTCGGCGCCGTGCGCTACCATTCCTCGCAGCCTTGGCCCTTTCCGAACTCGCTGATGATCGGCTGCATGGCCGAGGCGCTGACGACGGAGATCCAGTTCGACGGCGCGGAACTGGAGGATTGCCGATGGTTCGACCGCGAGGAGGTGCGCGCCATGCTGGAAGGGCGGCACCCGCAAGGGCTCACCCTACCGGCTCCCTTCGCCATTGCGCACCACCTGATTCGTGCCTTTTTGGAAGGCAAGGAGCGCGATGATGCATTTCTATGAGGCAATTTCTTAAAATGCGATAAACGGAAATATGACTATGCCATGCGCAGATTGCACAACTGGCGTGCAGACTTTGCTCTCCTAAGAGGCAGAGGGGTCGCTTATATCTCGGTCAACAAACGAACCCATTCTGGAACAGTCCGATGATCACCGAGATCGCCTCCCGCCTCCGCAACCTCCGCTCTCACCGCCGCACCGTCGCCGAGCTCAGCCGCATGGACGACCGTATGCTCAGCGACATCGGCGTGCTGCGCGGCGACATCGAGCGCATGGTTCGCGTCGGCCGCTAAGCGCCGAAAAAACCCGCCGGGCACCTCGACCCGGCCGACGAAAAAGCCCCGCCAAGCGGGGCTTTTTGCTGTTTGGGGTTCGGGTTCGAACAAGGGGTGGGCGACCGAGGCCACCCTCCCCTCAGCGCCTTATTCGCCGATGGCGGGCGCGGGCAGTTCGGGCCGGTTGGGCGCGGCCGAATAGACGCCGAGAATGGCCAGCCGCTTGGAGAAGAACTCCAGTTCCTCCAGCGCATGGGCGACGCCCACATCGTCCGGGTGCCCCTCGATATCGGCATAGAACTGCGTCGCCACGAACTTGCCTTCCAGCTGGTAGCTTTCGAGCTTGGTCATGTTGACGCCGTTTGTGGCAAAGCCACCCAGCGCCTTGTAGAGCGCTGCCGCGACATTGCGCACTTCGAAGACGAAGGTGGTGACCACGCGGTTGTCATTCTTGGCCCAGAGCGCCCGGCCTGCCTCTTTTCGCGTCAGAACGACGAAGCGCGTCGCGTTGTGCTCGGCGTCCTCGACATTCTCGGCCAGGATATCGAGCCCGTAGAGATCGGCGGCCAGACGCGGCGCGAGGGCCGCCACATGGCGCTCCTCCATTTCCGAGACAATACGCGCCGCGCCCGCCGTATCGCCCGCCACGACCGGCTTCCAGCCATTGCGCCGGATGATGCCGCGGCACTGGCCGAGCGCGTGGACATGGCTGTGCACTTCCTTGATGTCGGCCAGCGTCATGCCCGGCTTCACCATGAGCTGGAAGCGGATCGGCAGGAAGAATTCGCCGACGATCTGCAAGCCCGACGAGGGCAGAAGGTGATGAACGTCGGCGACGCGCCCCGCCAGCGTGTTCTCGATCGGGATCATGGCGAGATCGGCCGTTCCGTTCTGGACGGCGGCAAACGCGTCCTCGAAGCTCGGACAGGGCAGCGGCTCCAGATCGGGATACATGGCCTGACAGGCCATGTCGGAATTGGCCCCGCGTTCGCCCTGGAAGGCGATGCGCCCGGTGCGAGCCGGCGGCAGGAAGGCGCGGCGCGCTTCCTCCAGCTGATAGGCCGTGTCGACGCCGAGCGGCACGGCATCGACGATCTCGGCGTCGATCCGCATGCCCGCTTCCAGCGCGCGCAGCTGCTCCAGCCGCTCGCGCACCTCCAGCGGCGAGGGCTTCAGCGTGACGAAGCGCTCCAGCGCGGCGCGGCGATAGGCATAGATGCCGACATGGTGGAACAGCGGCCCGTCGCCCGTCGGCGCGGTGGCGCGGGTGAAGTAGAGCGCGTTCAGCCGGCGCTCGCCGTTCGGCGTGCCGATCAGCTTCACGACGTTCGGGTCCTTGGCGTCGGCCTCGTTGCCGATCTCGACCACGACGGTCGCGATATCGCAGTCCGGGTCGGCGAAGGGTTTGAGAACGGCGCGCACCGTCTCCGGCTCGATGGTCGGCAGATCGCCCTGGAGATTGACGATCACGTCCACCTCGCCCTCGGGATCGACGGCCTGCAGCGCCTCGAAGATGCGGTCGGAGCCCGACGGATGGTCGGCGCGCGTGATCACCGCCTCGAAGCCGGCGTCCCGCACCGCGCGCAGCACCTCGTCGCTGTCGGTGGCGACCACCACACGGCCGATGGCAGCGTCGCGCGCGCGCTCGGCCACGCGCACGATCATCGGCGCGCCGGCGATATCGGCCAGCGGCTTGTTGGGCAGGCGGGTCGAGGCGAGACGCGCGGGAATGAGGACGAGTGTGGACATGGACGCAACTTTCGGGGCCAATCGCACGAAATCCCGCCCGGAATGCGCGAGATAACGCGGAGCTGTGACAGGTGGGCGCTTGATCCATTCCGGGGGGAATGTCAGAACGCTTCCAGACTTTGCGTGTCTTTCGAAAGGCGCGGGCCGAAAGGTCGCCGCTCGCATTTCGAAAGACACGCCGAGGGGGCTTATAGGGGGTGCCGCTATCCGGCAAAAGGCCCCAAGGCGCTTGCGGAGGAAGGGACTTGTCCTTTTCCCCTCGAGACGCCGAGCATTCGACGGCCCGGGGCCTTCCGCACCGAACGAGCGGACGGCCCTGGTATCATGACTTCGTGTCAGCAGCGTTCGCCGGTCGCCGGGCCGGTTGGAGAGGGAGCCGCCCAGCCACATGGATTCTTTCGAGGCCAACAAGATTTTCGGCGCCGTTCTGGGCACCGTCTTCGTTCTGTTCGGCGGCAGCCTTCTGGCCGAAGCCATTTTCCATTCCGAAGTGCCGGAAAAGCCGGGCTTTGCGATTACCGCCGCCGAGCCGGTAGCGGGCGCGGCCTCCGCCGCCCCGGCGGCAGCGGAGGTGACGCCGGTCGGCAAGCTCATGCAGACCGCCAATGCGCAGGCCGGCGCGGCCATCTTCAAGCGATGCCAGGCCTGCCATTCCGGCGAGAAGGGCGGCCCGAACAAGGTCGGCCCCGATCTCTGGGGCATCGTGAACCGCCCGATGGCCTCGCACGAGGGCTTCTCCTACTCGGCCGCCATGACCGAGTTCTCCAAGGGCAAGACCGTCCTCTGGGACTGGGATCACCTGAACCACTTCCTGCACGGCCCCAAGCAGTACATTCCCGGCACCGCCATGGGCTTTGCCGGCCTTCCCAAGGATCAGGAACGCGCCGATCTTCTGGCCTATCTCGGCACGCTGGCCGACACGCCGGTTCCGCCGCCTGCGCCCGATGCCGGCGCGAGCGAAGCGGCCGCCCCCGCGGCCGGTGCGGGCGATGCCAACGCCCCCGCCCCGACCAACCCGGCCACGACCACCAACAGCAGCCCCGGCGGCAACGACCCGGTGACGCAGCCCCAGAGCGGCGGCACGACCGACGCCACCACGGGCGCGGCCCCGACGGCGCCTCCCTCCGGCGCGGTGCCGGCCACGGGCGACAACGCCACCTCCGCCCCGCCGCAGGCTCCGAGCCCGGCCGAGGCGCAGACCCCCGGCGCGGCTCCGGCAGCCCCGGCCCCGGCACCCGCGCAGTAAGGCAGGCGCCAACGAGATCAGAAGGTCGGGCGGCGACGCCCGGCCTTTTTGCGTTTCAGGACTTTCGCGTTTCAGGATGATCGCGCCGCTCTGCGACGAGAGCGTGATGCCCGAGGGCATGGACACCGGCCGCTCGGCCATTACACTTTCGTATCTTGGCGCCTGTCGCCCGAGGATGGCCATATTGATCCGGCCGTCTGGGCTCCGTCTTTTCCGCCTGTCCCGCCTGGAGTTCGCTTTGCCGATCGCATCCCGCGCCGTTTCCCTCCTTCTCGCCTCGGCGCTTCTCGCCGGCACCGCCCCGCTGGCCTATGCCCAGCAACCGGCGCCCGCGCCGGCCGCCGCTCCGGCGGCGGAGGCGGGGGAATGGCACACGTCGTCCTCGCTGATCCGGCCGTCGAAATATGGCGAGACCTTCCAGCGCTACGATTACGTGAACCCCGACGCGCCGAAGGGCGGCGTCCTGCGCCTGTCGGCGCCCGGCACGTTCGACAGCTTCAACCCGTTTCCCGTGCGGGGCACGCCGGCGGCGGGCTTTGCGGTGCTGGGCGGCGGCATCGTCTATGACACGCTTCTCGACCAGTCGCCCGACGAACCGGGCGTCAGCCACGCGCTGATCGCGGAAGCGCTGCGCTATCCCCCGGACTTCTCTTCGGTCACCTACCGGCTGGACCCCGACGCGCGGTTCAGCGACGGGCAGCCGATCACGGTCGAGGACGTGATCTGGAGCTTCGAGACGGTGAAGGCGCTGTCGCCGCTCTATGGCAATTATTATCGCAGCGTGACGGGCGCGGAGAAGACCGGCGAGCGCGAGGTCACCTTCCGCTTCGACCAGACCGGCAATCGCGAACTGCCCAACATCATGGGCGATCTCGTCGTGCTGCCCAAGCACTGGTGGGAAGGCACGGGGCCGAACGGCCAGAAGCGCGACATCACTGCGCCGACGCTGGAAGTGCCGGTTGGCTCCGGCCCCTACCGCATCAAGAGCTTCACGCCGGGCTCGGACATCACCTGGGAAAGGGTGCCCGATTATTGGGCCGCTCGAAAGCCGGCGCGCATCGGCCGCTACAATTACGACGAAATTCGCTACACCTATTTCCGCGACCAGAGCGCAAGCTGGGAAGCCTATAAGCGCGGCGGCTTCTCCGACTACCGGGTCGAGAACAGCGCCGGTCGCTGGGCGCAGGGTTACAATTTCCCGGCCTTCAACGATGGCCGCGTGAAGAAGATGGCGCTGGCCTCCGAAACCGGACAGCCCATGCAGGGCTATGTCTTGAACACGAGGCGCGAGAAATTCGCCGATCCGCGCGTGCGCCGCGCGCTGACGCTGGCCTTCAACTTCCAGGACATGAACAAGAACCTGTTCTATGGCCTCTACCAGCGCACGACGAGCTATTTCCAGGGCACGGAACTGGCCTCATCCGGCCTGCCGAGCGAGGGCGAGCTGAAGCTTCTGGAGCCGCTGCGCGACAAGATCCCGCCCGAGGTCTTCACCACGCCCTTTACCCTGCCGGATTATTCGCAGCCCAATGCAGAGCGCACCTATCTGAAGCAGGCCTTCGATCTGTTGACCGCCGCCGGCTGGACCCGCAAGGGCTCGCAGCTCGTCAACGCCAAGGGCGAGCCGTTCCGCATCGAGTTCCTGGCGACCGATCCCTCTTCCTCACGCGTCATCGACCCGTTCGCCAACCAGCTGAAGCGGCTCGGCATCGAGACCTCGACGCGCATCGTGGACGTCTCGCAATATCTGGCGCTGACCAACAGTTTCGACTTCGACATCGTGACCGACGTGATGGCGCAGTCGCTGTCGCCCGGCAACGAACAGCGCGAGTTCTGGACGACGCCGGCGGCCTCGCAGCCGGGCAGCAAGAACACGGCCGGCATCCGCAACGAGGCGGTGGATGCGCTGGTCGAGAAGGTGATCTACGCGCCCGACCGCGACAGTCTGGTGACCGCCGTCCACGCGCTCGACCGCGTTCTTCTCTGGAATTTCTATGTCGTGCCGCAATGGCACAATCCGGAAATCTGGGTGTCCTATTGGGACAAGTTCGGAATGCCCGAGAAGCAGCCGGCCTATGTCGGGCTCGACCCTTATTCCTGGTGGGTGAAGGGCGAGGTGCCGGTGAACACGCCGGCCGATGCGGCGGCGGCCGGCGCGCCGGACCCGGCGGCCAAGCCGGCCATCCCGCCCGTGCAGCCTTGAGAGGCGCGCCATGACCGGGCCTCTCCGCCTCTTCTCGCGCCGCGACTTCGGCAGGCTGGCCTTGGCGGCGGGCGCGGTCGCCGCGCTGCCGCGTCTGGGGTTCGCGGCGCTCGCGCACGACACCAAGCTGCACGGTCTCTCGCCCTTCGGCGATCTGAAATACCCCGCCGATTACCAGCAGTTCGACTACGCGAGCCCCGACGCGCCAGAGGGCGGGCGCTTCACGTTCACCGTGCCGAACTGGGTGCTCAATCAGGCGCCCGATACGTTCGACACGTTCAACACCTTCATTCTCCAAGGCAACGCGCCGCCGCGCATCGAAATGCTCTATGAAGGGCTGATGACCGGGACGCTGGACGAGCCGGACGCGATCTATGGTCAGCTGGCCGAGAGCGTGTCCGTTTCGCCCGACAACAACACATTCCGCTTCGAGCTTCGCCCGCAAGCGCGCTTCTCCACCGGCGCGCCGGTTCTGGCTTCCGACGTCGCCTTTTCCTATCGCACCATGAAGAGCGAGGGCCACCCGGCGCTCGCCATTCAGCTGGCCGAGGTCACTGAGGTGACGACTGACGGCGAGCGCGGGGTGACGATCCGCTTTTCCGGCCGGCAGACCCTGCCGACCGCGCTTCAGGCGCTGTCCATCCCGATTGTGCCGGAAAGCTTTTTTCAGGATCGACCGTTCACGCAGGGCGGCTTCACCGAGATCCCGGGCTCCGGCCCCTATCGCATCGGCCGCTATATCGCAGGGCGCTTCATCGAATACGAGAAGCGGGCCGACCATTGGGCCAAGGATATGCCCTTCCAGCGCGGGCTGGACCATTTCCAGACGATCCGCGTCGAGTTCTACCGCGACCGCCAGAGCGCGCTCGAAGCCTTCAAGAAGGGCGACACGACCTATCGCGAGGAGTTCACCACCAAGGCCTGGGCGACGGAATATCAGTTTCCGGCCGTGACCGACGGGCGCGTGCAGATGCGCCAGTTCGAGGAAGAGAAATGGCCGCGCTTCCAGTGCTGGGCGCTGAACC
The DNA here is from genome assembly GCF_001463805.1 of Aureimonas sp. D3. Taxonomy (NCBI): domain Bacteria; kingdom Pseudomonadati; phylum Pseudomonadota; class Alphaproteobacteria; order Hyphomicrobiales; family Aurantimonadaceae; genus Aureimonas; species Aureimonas sp. D3. Next base: position 101,028 of record NZ_BBWM01000058.1, read on the forward strand.
AGCGCCGGGCGCAGTTTCAGGATGCGCGCGTGCGCCGCGCGATCAATCTCTGCTTCGACTTCGAATGGACTAACGCCAATCTTCTCTATGGCCTGCGCGAGCATTCGCAATCGCCCTTCGAGAATTCGGACTTCGTGGCCGTGGGCGCGCCGCCCCCCGAGGAACTGGCGCTTCTGGAGCCGCTGCGGGCCGACCTGCCGCCGGAGGTCTTCGGCGAGGTTTGGCGCCAGCCGATCTCGGACGGGTCGGGCCGTGACCGCAAGCTCCTGCGCGAGGCCGCCGACCTGCTCCAGGCCGCCGGCTGGACGCGCAAGGGCTCGCAGCTCGTGAATGCGCAAGGGACGGTCTTCCGGCTCGAGCATCTGATCAACGACCCGGAGCAGGCGCGCGTCTACGGCAAGATGATCGAGAACATGAAGCTTCTGGGCATCGACGCTTCGCTGCGCCTCGTGGACGCCGCGCAATATCAGGACCGGCAGAACCGCTTCGACTTCGACATGATGCTCTGCGCTTTTTCGCTGAACGGCACGCCGACGCGCGAAAGCCTCGGACTCTTCTTCGGCTCGGCCGCGCGCGATCGCAACGGCTCCTACAATTATCCGGGCACGGCGAGCCCGGCGGTGGACGCCCTGATTGCGAAAGTCGGCGAGGCGCAGGACCGCGAAAGCCTTGCCATCGCCATGCGCGCGCTGGACCGGACCTTGCGCTGGCGGCTGGACTGGCTGCCCAATATCGGCTCCACCGGGCATAAGGTCGCATGGTGGGACATGTTCGGCTTTCGCGATCCCAAGCCCGATTACGGGTTTCCGGTGGAACGGCTCTGGTGGTACGACGAGGCCAAGGCGAAGGCGGCGGGTCGGGCTTGAGCCCGCCGCACCGTCTGATCGCCGCGCAACGGAACGGGTGAATGGCCGCCTATATTCTTCGACGTCTGGCTTTGATGATTCCGACCCTGTTCGGGATCATGGCCGTTTCCTTCATCGTGATCCAGTTCGCGCCGGGTGGCCCTGTGGAACAGGTCGTCGCCAGCCTCCAGGGCCAGGGCGGCGGCGCGGCCGACCGGCTGGGCGGCGGAGGTGGCGGCGAGGCGGCCGCCATGAGCGGCGAATCCTCGGGCTATCGCGGGGCGCAGGGGCTCGATCCCGAGTTCATCAAGCGGCTGGAACAGCAGTTCGGCTTCGACAAGCCGCCGCTCGAACGCTTCGCCACGATGATCTGGGACTATGCCCGCTTCGACTTCGGCACGAGCTTCTTTTCCAACGCCACCGTGGTGGATCTCATCATCCAGAAGCTGCCGGTTTCGATCTCGCTCGGGCTCTGGATCACGCTTCTCTCCTACATCATCTCGATCCCGCTCGGCATCCGCAAAGCCTTGAAGGAGGGCTCGCGCTTCGACACCTGGACGAGCGCGGTCATCATCGTGGCCTATGCCATTCCGGGCTTTCTCTTCGCGGTTCTCCTGATCGTGCTCTTTGCCGGCGGCTCGTTTCTCGACTGGTTCCCGCTGCGCGGGCTGACCTCCGACAATTGGGCCCAGCTCTCCTGGCCGGAGCGGATCGTCGATTATTTCTGGCATCTGACGCTGCCGCTCATCGCGCTGTCGCTGTCGGCCTTCGCCACGACGACGCTGCTCACCAAGAACTCGTTCCTCGATGAAATCCGCAAGCAATACGTGACCACCGCGCGCGCCAAGGGCCTCACCGAGCGCCGCGTGCTCTATGGCCACGTGTTTCGCAACGCCATGCTGATCATCGTCGCGGGCTTCCCCGGCGCCTTCATCTCGGCCTTCTTCTCCGGCTCGCTGCTGATCGAGACGATCTTCTCGCTGGACGGGCTCGGGCTTCTGTCCTTCGAGAGCATCTACAAGCGGGATTATCCCGTGGTTTTCGCCACGCTCTACATCTTCTCCCTGATCGGCCTTCTGACCACGCTGATCTCCGACCTCACCTATACCTGGATCGATCCGCGCATCGATTTCGAGAAGCGGGAGGTTTGAGCATGGCGCCTTCTTCGGACAACCCGCCCGAACTCATCAAGGCTGCGGACGCCAGAGCCGACACTGGCGCGCTGGCGCAGATGGCGCCGCCTGTCGAAACATTGCGCCCACCGCGCCTGTCGCCGCTCAACCAGCGCCGCTGGCAGAACTTCAAGGCGCATCGGCGCGGCTGGTGGTCGCTCTGGATCTTCCTCGTGCTCTTCGTGCTGACGCTCGGCGCGGAGTTCATCGCCAATGACCGCCCGCTTCTGATCTCCTACAAGGGCGAATATTACACGCCCATCTTCAAGGACTACCCGGAAGAGGTCTTCGGCGGCTTCCTGCCCGTCACCAATTACCGCGACCCGTTCATTCAGGACGAGGTGGCGGCGAACGGCTGGATGGTCTGGCCGCCGATCCGCTATTCCTACGGCAGCGTCAACAACGAGATCCCGGTTCCCGCCCCCTCCCCGCCCTCTTGGACCTTTTCCAAGGAGGAGCGCTGCGCGCGCTATCCGTTGGGGGTGAACGATCCCAACTGCGTGCTGGGCAACTGGAACTGGCTGGGAACGGACGATCAGGCGCGCGACGTTCTGGCTCGTCTCATCTACGGCTTCCGCATCTCCGTCCTGTTCGGCCTGATCCTCACCGCCACCTCGGCCGTGATCGGCGTGTTCGCCGGGGCGGTGCAGGGCTATTTCGGCGGCTGGGTCGATCTGATCTTCCAGCGCTTCATCGAGATCTGGAGCTCGATCCCGGTTCTCTATCTGCTCTTGATCGTCGCCGCGATCCTGCCGCCGGGCTTCTGGATTCTGCTCGGCATCATGCTGCTCTTCTCCTGGGTCTCGTTCGTGGGCGTCGTGCGCGCCGAGTTCCTGCGGGCGCGCAACTTCGAATATGTGAACGCGGCGCGCGCACTCGGCGTCGGCGACTGGACCATCATGGGCCGGCATCTCCTGCCCAATGCCATGGTCGCGACGCTGACCTTCCTGCCCTTCATTCTCAACGGCTCGATCACGACGCTGACCTCGCTCGACTTTCTCGGCTTCGGCCTCCCGCCCGGCTCGCCCTCGCTCGGCGAGTTGCTGGCGCAGGGGCGCAACAATCTTCAGGCGCCCTGGCTCGGCATTTCGGGCTTCGTCGTCCTGTCCTTGATGCTGTCGCTGCTCGTCTTCATCGGCGAAGCGGTGCGCGACGCCTTCGACCCCCGCAAGAGCTTCAGGTGAGCACGATGGGCCATTCCCACGATCAGGCCGGCCACGCTGGCCACAGCCATGCTGGCCACGACCACGATCACGCGGCCCATGCGAGCGAGCGCCGGCTCGCCATTGCGGCGGGGCTGACAGGCGTCTTCATGCTGGTCGAGGTCGCGGGCGGGATCGTCTCCGGCTCGCTCGCGCTTCTGGCCGATGCCGGGCATATGCTGGTGGACTTCGCCGGTCTGGCGCTCGCCTTCGTCGCCATCCGCATGGCGCGCCGCCCGGCCGATGCGCGCCGCTCCTTCGGCTACGATCGATTCCAGATTCTGGTCGCCTATTCCAACGGTCTGGTTCTCTTCGGCATCAGCGCCTTCATCATCTTCGAGGCGTGGCAGCGTCTGGCCAACCCCGCGCCGGTTCTGGCCGGGCCGATGTTCGCCGTGGCCGTCGCCGGTCTCCTCGTCAACATCGCGGCCTTCTTCACGCTGCATGGCGGCGACAAGGACGACCTGAACCTGCGCGGCGCGCTTCTGCACGTGCTCGGCGATCTCCTGGGCTCGGTCGCGGCCATCATCGCCTCGATCGTCATCTGGCGCACAGGCTGGACGCCGATCGACCCCATTCTGTCCGTGCTCGTCTGCCTCCTGATCCTCGGCAATGCCTGGCGGCTGGTGCGTGAATCCGGCCATGTCCTGCTCGAAGGCTCGCCCGCCGGCGTGGATGGCGCGGCGGTGAAACAGGCTCTCGCCGACCGTGTGCCGGGTCTGGCCGAAGTGCATCATGTCCATGTCTGGATGATCACGCCCAAGCGCCGCGCCGCGACGCTTCATGCCAGGCTTCTGGAGGGCGCGGACGGGCCGGGCACCGTGCGCGCCATCAAGACCGCGCTGCGCCAGGACTTCGCCATCGGCCATGCGACGGTGGAGGTCGAAGGCGATCTCTGCGCCGACGCCGCGCATCCCCACGACCACGACCACGACCACGACCACGACCACGACCACGGGCACGGGCATCAGGGCCATACCGGTCACGGCCACCATCGCCATGCGGCGAACGTCCATCCCGCCGCTTCCGCGCTGAACGCCCGTCCGGCGTGAGGAGACATCGTTGAGCCAAGCTGCTTCCTCCTCCGCGCAAAGCCCGCTTCTCGATGTGCGCGGGCTTCAGGTGGCCTTCGCGCAGGGCGGGGCGACCAGCCTTGCGGTGAAGGGCGTCTCCTTTTCCATCGCCAAGGGCGAAACGGTGGCGCTGGTCGGCGAGTCCGGCTCGGGCAAGTCCGTGTCCGCGCTCTCGATCCTGAAGCTCCTGCCCTACCCCGCCGCGAGCCATCCGGGTGGAGAGGTCCTGTTCGAGGGGCAGGACCTGATCGGAGCGAGCGACGACGCGCTGCGGGCGGTGCGCGGCAACCGCATTTCGATGATCTTTCAGGAGCCCATGTCCTCGCTGAACCCGCTCCACACGATCGAGCGGCAGATCGGCGAGGTCATGAAGGTGCATCGGGGCCTGTCCGACCGCGCCGCGCGCGAGCGCACGCTGGAGCTTCTGCATCAGGTCGGCATTCGCGAGCCGGAAAAGCGGCTCGGCGCCTATCCGCACCAGCTCTCGGGCGGGCAGCGCCAGCGCGTGATGATCGCGATGGCGCTCGCCAACGAGCCGGACCTTCTGATCGCCGACGAGCCGACCACCGCGCTCGACGTGACGGTTCAGGCGCAGATTCTGGAGCTTCTGAAGAAGCTTCAGGAGGAGCGCCAGATGGGCCTCCTCTTCATCACGCATGATCTCGGCATCGTCCGGCGCATCGCAGACCGCGTCTGCGTCATGACCAAGGGCGAGATCGTCGAGACCGGGCCGACCGCCGAGATCTTCGCCAATCCTCGCCACGAATACACCCGCCATCTTCTGGCGGCCGAGCCCAAGGGTCGGCCGCCCGCGGCCAACGCCAATGCGCCGGTCGTCATGGAGGGACGAGACATCAAGGTCTGGTTTCCCGTGCGCACCGGCCTGTTCCGGCGCGTTTCGGACCATGTGAAGGCCGTGGACGGGATCGACATCACGGTGCGCGCCGGGCAGACGGTCGGCGTCGTCGGCGAGTCGGGCTCGGGCAAGACGACGCTCGGTCTCGCGCTCTGCCGCATGATCGGAAGCCAAGGCGAAATCCGCTTCGATGGCGAGCGGATCGACCAACGCTCCTTCAAGGACATGCGGCCCCTGCGCGACCGCGTCCAGATCGTGTTTCAGGACCCGTTCGGCTCGCTCTCGCCGCGCATGGCGGTGGGCGAGATCATCGCGGAGGGTCTGCGCGTCCACCAGCCCTCGCTCTCCAGCGCGGATCGGGATGCACGCGTCGTCTCGGCGCTGACCGAAGTCGGGCTCGACCCGGCCACGCGCTTTCGCTATCCGCATGAGTTCTCGGGCGGCCAGCGCCAGCGCATCGCGATTGCCCGCGCCATGGTGCTCAACCCGCGCTTCGTGATGCTGGACGAGCCGACCTCGGCGCTGGACATGAGCGTGCAGGCGCAGGTGGTCGATCTCCTGCGCCATCTCCAGAAGAAGCATGATCTCGCCTATCTCTTCATCAGCCACGATCTGAAGGTCGTGCGCGCGCTCGCCAACGAGGTGATCGTCATGCGCGGCGGGCATGTGGTGGAGCGCGGCTCGTCGGACGCGATCTTCGACAATCCCCAGACCGACTATACCAAGGCATTGATGGCGGCGGCCTTCCGCATCGAAGCGGCGGGCACCCGAGAGGTTTCGGAATGAGCGACATCTATCGTCAGCGGCTGGAGGACCAGCCGCTCGATTTCACCATCGAGAAGGACGAGCGCCTTCACGCGGGCTTTCGTGCGCTGGACGCGGTGACGGTGCGCCACGCCCCGCTCGGGCGCGACGAGCCTGTGCTGGCGCGGCGCGAATTCCTGCGCTCGGGCCTCGCCGCGATCATCATTCCCTATGACCCCGTGCGCGACGAGATCGTGGTGATCCGCCAGTTCCGCATCGGCGCAGCGCTCACCTCCGGCAAGGCGGCGGCGCTGGAACTGCCGGCGGGTCTGGTGGACGAAGGCGAGAATCCGATCGAGGCGGCCAGCCGCGAACTCGAAGAGGAAACCGGGCTCGTGACGCATGCGATCGCGCCGGCCTATACGATCCTCTCCTCCCCCGGCCTGTGCGACGAGGTCGCCTGCTTCTTCCTGGCGCTGGTGGATGCCGGCGCGCTGCAGGGTCATGGCGGCAAGCTGGACGAGCAGGAGGACATCATCGCGATCCGTGCGCCGGTGGACGCCCTGATCGAGGCGGTGGACGCGGGCTCGATCGAGAACGGCTTCCTTGTTTCCGCCGCGCATTGGTTCGCCCGCCACGGACGCCAACAGGCGCGCCTGCTGCAGGACGCGGCCGAACCCGTCGCCTGATTTTTCAAAAACGCCCTTTCATCGAACGCTGACCGAAGAGACCTGCATGACCCTTCTCCTGTCCGTCACCGGCTTCGATCCCACGCGCTGGCACGACGCCATGCTGAAAGCCGCGCCGGGGGAGACCATCGTGCTGCGGCCCGAAACGGCGGGCGATCCCTCGATCCGCTATGCCGTGGTCTGGAAGCAGCCGCCGGGCGTTCTGGAAGGGCTGCCGAACCTTCAGGCTGTCTTCTCGCTTGGCGCGGGCGTCGATCACATCCTGGCCGACCGCACCGTGCCCGACGTGCCGATCGTGCGCATCGTCGCCGACGATCTGACCGCGCGCATGAGCGAATATGTCGTCTGGCGGGTGCTCGATCATCATCGCCGGGGCATGGTCTATCGCGCGCAGCAGGCCGCCCGTCTCTGGAACGAGCGCCGCCAGCCCGCCGCCGGCGATGTTCAGGTCGGCATTCTCGGCCTTGGCGAACTTGGGCGGGACGCGGCCGAAAAGCTCCGCCTCCTCGGCTTCAAGGTCTCGGGCTGGAGCCGGCGCGAGCGTCAGGTCGAGGGCGTCACCACCTTCCATGGCGAGGAGGGGCTCGGGGCGATCCTGGCCCAAAGCGACATTCTGGTCGTGCTTCTGCCGCTCACGAGCGAGACGCGCGGGCTGATCGATGACGCCTTCCTGTCGCGGCTCAAGCGCGAAACGCCGCTGGGCACGCCGGTTCTGATCAATGCCGGGCGCGGCGGCTTGCAGGTCGATTCGGCCATTCTGCGCGCGCTCAACGACAATCGCCTGATGGAAGCCTCGCTGGACGTGTTCGAACGCGAGCCGCTGGCCGCCGACAGCCCGCTCTGGCGCCACCCGCGGGTCTTCGTCACGCCCCATGCCGCCGCGTCTTCCGACCCGGAAGCGCTGGCGCCCATCATCATGCGACAGATCGCGGCCCACCGGCGCGGCGAGGCGCTCACCAACATCGTGGATCGTTCGGCGGGGTACTGAGAGCCGCGCATGCAACCCGTCAGCCCTGCCGGACCTCCGGCAGGCGACGGATGGAGAGCACGGGCGCGCCCTTGGCTTCGAGCCGCGACACGGCCTCCGACAGAGGCTCGATCGCCGTCATCATGTGATGGGCGTTGGCATGGAGAAGCTGCGTCTCATTCATCATGATGCCGACATGGCCGCGCCAGAAGACGAGATCGCCGCGCCGGGGGCTTTCCCCCTCGCTCAGCGCTTCGCCCAAGGCCATTTGCAGGTCGGTATCGCGCGGAGCCAGGATACCGCAGGCGTCGAGCGCGACTTGGACCAGCCCCGAACAGTCGATGCCGAGCGCCGACTTGCCACCCCAGAGATAGGCGACGCCCAGAAACCCTTGCGCCACCGCGACGAAATCGGTCTCGAACGAGGTCGCGGGCTTCATATGCTGCACGACCACCGCGCCGAAGGGCGCGATCAGCCCATAGGTCGCGTTGTGGTCGCTCGCCTCGCCCTTCACATGCAGCCGCGCGCCGAGCGGCAGATCGTGCATGGGCGGGCGCTTGATGTCGGGGCCGGGGAAGACCAGCGTGCGGCGCACAGCAATGCGATGGGTCGGCGCGGGCGGCTCGCCGTTCATCAGCGTCACGGTCGGCACCCAGCCGACATAGCCGTCCTTGTCGAGCTGAACCCAGCACCAGCCCTCGCCGGTTTCCTCGAAGACGCGTAGCCGCTCGCCATAGAGCGCCTGCGTTTCCAGCGGCGCGTCGGCCGACGGGCGGCGGCGCAGGTCGGCGACGGGCATGACGACATGGGCGGGCGCGCCGTCCACGAAGCGCTCGGCCTCCACGCGCCCTTGCAGGCGGCGGTCGGCGAGATCGGGGCGGTGGGCGTGCAGGCGCGGATCGAGCGGGGCCGTCATCGTCCGAGCGCCTCCGCTTCGCTCACCAGCCGGTCGGCCATTTCGGAGACGAAGAGACTGCCCTCGACCGTGCGGCGGATCAGGACATTGCGCAGGTCGCTGGGGTCACGCTGGCGTTCGAGCAGATTCATGCGTCCCATCGAGTCGAGCGCGCGGGTCACCACGGGCTTGGCCACGTGAAGTTTCTGGGCAAGACCGCGCACCGTGTGGGGCGGCGGGTCGAGATAGATCGTCAACAGGATCGCGGTCTGGCGCGCCGTGAGATCGGAGCCCGGATGCTGCGATTGAACCATTGCGTTGCGATGGAGCAGGCGCAAGGCCTGCCCCGGCTTGATGTCGAGTCCCATACGCCCCTCGGGAGCGTCGATTCGTCTCAGGCGACGCTCGGGGCCTAGTGTCCGGCACTTTCAGGCGGTTTCAAGACCGTGGGAAGCGACCCGACAGAACGTGGTGAAGGGCGCGGATGCCCTGCGCCTCACCGCCGGCGGGGCCGAGCGGGCCGGGCTGCGGACGCCAGCCGAACACGTCGAAATGCGCCCAGCTCTTGGCCTTGGTTACGAAGCCCTGAAGGAAGAGCGCGGCCGTGACGGAGCCGGCGAAACCGTCCGATGTGACGTTGTTCGTGTCGGCCACCTTGGACGCGAGATTCTTGGCATAGGGCTTCCAGAGCGGCAGACGCCAGAGCGGATCGTGCAGCGCTTGGCTGGCCGCCGCGATCTCGCCCGCGAACGCCTCGTCGTCGGTGTAGAAGGGCGGCAGGTCCGGCCCCAGCGCGACGCGCGCCGCGCCCGTCAGCGTCGCCATGTCGATCAGGATCTCAGGCGATTCCTCGTCGGCCAGCGCCAGCGCATCGGCGAGGATCAGACGCCCCTCCGCATCCGTGTTGCCGATCTCGACGCTCTTGCCGAGCCGGCTGCGCAGGATGTCGCCCGGCCGGAAACTGTTGGCGGAGATGGAATTCTCGACGGCCGGAATCAGAACGCGCAGGCGCACGGGAAGCTTGGAGCCCATCACGAGCCGGGCGAGGCCGAGGACATTGGCCGCGCCGCCCATGTCCTTCTTCATCAGAAGCATTCCCGAAGCCGGCTTGATGTCGAGCCCGCCCGTGTCGAAGGCGACGCCCTTGCCGACCAGCGTCACCTTGGGGCCGGTCTCCGGGCCCCAGCTCATGTCGATGAGACGGGGCGCGACGCTGGAGGCGCGGCCGACCGCATGGATCATCGGGAAGTTCTGTTCGAGCAGCGCGTCGCCGACGATGACGTTGACCTCGGCCCCGAACTCCGCCGCGACCTGACGCGCCGCCGCCTCGATGCCATCGGGCAGGAGGTCGTTGGTCGGCGTGTTGATGAGATCGCGCACCAGAAACACGCTGCTCGCCAGAAGCCGCACCGCCGCTTCGTCCGCGGCCTCAGGCAGCGCAAAACGCGCACCCGCCTTCCCCGGCTTCGACAGATAGCGCTCGAACCGGTAGGAGCCGAGCAGGAAACCCAGCGCGGCCAAATCGGGGTCGAGTCCGCTTTCTCCTTCCAGCGCCCAGTCCCCTGCCGGCAGGCTCTGCGCCAGCGCCCCGGTCAGCAGCGCGCGGGCGGCCGGGGTTTGCGCCTCGGGCTCGCCGAGGCCCAACACCGCGCCCGCTCCCCCGCCGTCCAGCGGAAACAGCGCAACCGAGCCCGCGCTCGCCTTGTAGCCGGCCGCGTCCAACCAATGGCGCGCGGTCTCGGGCAGGCGCTCCAGTCCGGTCTCGTCCACCGCATGGACGGGACGGGCATCGAGGGCGGAGGAAAGAAGGCGGTCGGTCATGAGGCGCTCGTGAACGTCAGCCCCGCGAAATGAACGGGACGTAGGGGTTAACGAAAGATGACCCGCTTGCACTCTGCCCGCAGCGGGCGAAGAAGAAACGGGGAAGCCGATGCGTCGATCGATGCGACCGCTTGCGCGAGCCGAAGGCGGCGACGCCGCGCCGAACTACGCCCGCCGGAGCGCGGGCGCAAGGCGCGGTTCGCTGGCGCTTGTGTTTCTGACCTTGATGGCGGCCAGCGGCTGCACGCACACCTCGCGCATGACGACGGGCTCGATCGCCCCGCGCGGCGAGGCCGCTCCGCGCCGCGACGTCTCCACCATGACGGCGGACGAGCTGCGCGCCGCGATCCGCGTTTACGGCGCGTCCTACGAACGCAATCCGAAGAACAAGGATGTCGGCCTCGCCTATGCGGCAGCCCTCCAGGCGGCCGGGCGCAACGACCAGTCGCTGGCCGTGATGCAGCAGGTCGCCATCGCCTTCCCGAACGACCGGGACGTGCTCGGCGCCTATGGCAAGGCGCTGGCGGCGGCGGGCGATCTCAACAAGGCGCTCGAAACCGTGCAGCGGGCCCAGACGCCGGACCGGCCGGACTGGCGTCTCCTGTCGGCCGAAGGGGCGATCCTCGACCAGCTCGGCCAGCCCGAGAAGGCGCGCGTTCTCTACGAGAAGGCGCTGGTGCTCCAGCCGAACGAACCCTCGATCCTCTCCAATCTCGGCATGTCGTCGCTTCTGCAGAACGATCTGAAAAGCGCCGAATCCTATCTCAGCCGCGCCGCCAGCCAGCCGGGGGCCGATCCGCGCGTGCGCCAGAATCTGGCGCTCGCCGTGGGGCTTCAGGGTCGCTTCTCGGAAGCGGAGAAGATCGCCTCCGACGTGCTGTCGCCCGAGGAAGCGCAGGCCAATGTGGCCTATCTCAAGCAGATGCTCTCCCAGCGCAACACCTGGAGCGAGCTGAAAAGCGAGCGCCGGGGCTGAGGCAGACGAGGCGGGGGACGGCCGGTCGCCGCCCCTCCATCCTCAAAGGTTCGGCAGAACCTTGATCACGGCCGGCCCGATGATCACGGCAAACAGCACGGGCAGGAAGAACACCATCATCGGAACGGTGAGCTTGGGCGGCAGCGCGGCGGCCTTGCCTTCGGCGGCCGTCATGCGCTGGTCGCGGCTTTCCTGCGCCAGCGTGCGCAGGGCGACGCCCAGCGGCGTGCCGTAACGCTCGGCCTGGATCAGCGCCGTGCAGACCGAGCGCACGCTTTCGAGGCCGGTGCGTGTGATGAGGTTCTCGTAGGCCTGCTTGCGGTCGGGCAGATAGGACAGCTCGGCGCAGACCAGCACCATTTCCTCGGCCAGCGGCACCGACTGAATGCCGATCTCGTCCGCCACGCGGCGAAACGCGGCCTCGATGGCATTGCCCGATTCCACGCAGATCAGAAGCAGGTCGAGCGCGTCGGGCCAGGCGCGGGAGATCGACTGCGCGCGCTTCTTGCCCGCGTTGCCGACAAAGACGATCGGCGCGTAGAAGCCGGCATAGGCCACCGCGATACAGACGAACAGACGGATGCCCAGAGCGTGGCTCGCCATGATCCCGAGGCCGAAAATATAGAAAGCCGCGACGACGCCGAACAGAAGCGGCAGGCTGACCCGGCAGAACAGGAACAGCGTCAGCGAGCGCTGGGTGCGAAAGCCCGCGATGCGCAGCTTGTTGGTCGTCGCCTCGTCCATCAGCGCCTTGCGCAGGTCCAGCGCCTCGACCACCTTGGCCGCGAAGGATCGGTCGGCCTGCTGGCGCAGGCTGACGCGCTGGTTGTCCCGCTCGCCGGCCATGCGGGCGCGCTCGCGGGCGCGGACCTGATCGCGCTCCAGCGCCACCGCCTTCATGCGCGTTTTCATGTCGCGACCGTTGAGCAGCGGGCCTACCAGCGACACCACGGTCGCAAACATCGCCACCGCGACACAGAGGCCCAGCGCGACATGGCTGGACAGGCCGAGCATCTGAAATACGGCGTCCATAGCAGCCTCTAGAAGTCGAAATTGATCATCTTGCGCATGATCAGGATGCCGCACGACATCCAGAACGCCGAGCCGAGCAGGATCATGTGTCCCATCGGGTCGGTGAACAGGACCGAGATGTAGTCGGGCGAGGTGAGATACACGAGCCCGGCGACGATCACGGGCAGCGAGCCGATGATGGCGGCGGAGGACTTGGCCTCCATCGACATGGCCTTGATCTTGCCCTTCATCTTGCGCCGGTCGCGCAACACACGGGACAAGTTGCCCAGCGCCTCGGCCAGATTGCCGCCCGACTGCGACTGGATCGACACCACGATGGAGAAGAAATTGGTCTCGGGGATGGGCATGCTGACATAGAGGCGGTTGACGGCCTCCGGCAGCGAGGAGCCCATCTGCAGCGCCTCCACCACGCGCGCGAATTCCGAGCGCACCGGCTCGGGCGTTTCGGTGGCGATCATGCGCAGCGTGTCGTTCAGCGGCAGGCCGGACTTGATACCGCGCACGATGACGTCGAGCGCGTTGGCGAACTCATCGGTGAATTTCGTCTGGCGCTTCTTCTTGCGCAGGCTCAAGAACCATTGTGGCAGGCCGAGCGCGCCCACGAAGCCGAGCCCGAGCGCGATGAGGAGCGATCCGCTGACCATCAGCACCACGAGGAACAGGGTCAGGCCGAGGGCGACGCAGGCCATGATATAGGCCCGAACGGAGATGCGCAGACCCGCCTGCAACAGGCGCGCTTCGAGGCTCGCCTTTCGCAGATGGCCGTTGCGCTTGCGGTTCTTCTCTTCCAGATCCTGAAGCGAGGCCTGAAGCGTCTTGCGCCGCTTGCTCACCTCCTGCATCCGGTCGCGCGCCGCCTGGCGCAGCGCCAGATCGTTTTCGGAGGCCGAGAACTGGTCGAAGCGCGAGCGCGACGCCTTGTCGTTTTCGAGACGCGGCTGGACCAGGCCATAGATCAGCGCGCCGGTTGCCAGCGCGACGAGCAGCATGAAGAGAAGAGCGGTCACAGCCCACGCTCCCCTTCGACATTGGCCGCGTCCAGCGCGCGGGCCAGGCGCTGCTCTTCGTTGTAGTAGCGCGCGCGGTCCCAGAAGGCCGGCCGGCCGATGCCGGTGGAGCGATGCCGCCCGAGGAGACGCCCGCGCGAGTCTTCGCCCAGAATGTCGTAGAGGAAGAGATCCTGCGTGATGATGACGTCGCCTTCCATGCCCACCACCTCGGTGATGTGGGTGATGCGGCGCGAGCCGTCGCGCAGGCGCGCGGCCTGGACGATCACGTCCACCGAGCCGACGATGATCTCCTTCACCGTGCGCGAGGGCAGCGAGAAGCCGCCCATGGCGATCATGGCCTCCATACGGTTGAGGCATTCGCGCGGGCTGTTGGCGTGGATCGTGCCCATCGAGCCGTCATGGCCCGTGTTCATCGCCTGAAGGAGATCGAAGACCTCCGGTCCGCGCACTTCGCCGACGATGATGCGTTCGGGGCGCATACGCAGGCAGTTCTTGACGAGATCGCGCATGGTGATCTCGCCCTCGCCCTCGATATTGGGCGGGCGCGTTTCGAGGCGCACAACATGGGGCTGCTGGAGCTGGAGTTCGGCCGAATCCTCGCAGGTGATGATGCGCTCGTCCTCGTCGATATAGCGCGTCAGACAGTTGAGGAGCGTGGTCTTGCCCGAGCCCGTGCCGCCGGAGATGACGACGTTGCAGCGCACGCGGCCGATGATCTCGAGGATCGTCGCCCCTTCCGGCGAAATCGCGCCGAAATCCACGAGCTGCGGCAGGGTCAGCTTGTCCTTCTTGAACTTACGAATGGTGAGCACCGTGCCGTCGATGGCGAGCGGTGGGGCGATCACGTTGACGCGCGAGCCGTCCGGCAGGCGCGCGTCGCAGATGGGCGAAGATTCGTCCACGCGTCGGCCGACCTGCGACACGATGCGCTGGCAGATATTGAGAAGCTGCTGGTTGTCGCGGAAGCGCACCCCGGCTTCGATCACCTTGCCGCCGACTTCGATGAAGGTCTGGCGCGCGCCGTTGACCATGATGTCGGCGATGTCGTCGCGAACCAGAAGCGGCTCCAGCGGACCGTAGCCCAGAACGTCGTTGCAGATGTCGGCGAGCAGGTCTTCCTGCTCGGCGATCGTCATCGCGAAATTCTTGATCGAGATGATGTCGTTGACGATGTCGCGGATTTCCTCGCGCGCCATCTCGGCTTCGAGCCGGGCGAGCTGCGACAGATCGATCGTGTCGATCAGCGCGGCGAAGATCTTGCTCTTGGTCTCGTAGTAGCTGTCGGGCCGTGGCTTGGCGGCCACCGGTGCGGACGCGCTGGCGGGGGCGGCCGAGGCGGGAGCGGCGCTTTTCACTGGCTTGGGCGGGGCAGCGGCCTCGCGCGGCGCGGGAGCCGCGACAGGCACGGCGGTCACAGGCGGCGCGGCCGGTGCCGGCCGCGCCAAAGTGCCCGTGTCGTTTCCGCGCTTGCCGAACATCGCCGCTGGTTCCCTATTCCTCGCGGGGGCGACCGCCGCCCCTCACTCTGTCTTGTCGAAGCGTCTGCTCCGCCGCCCGTCAGGCCGAGCGCCGGCGCATCAGGGCACGCAGCCCACTCAGCCCCGCGCGTGGCGCCTGCTTGGCGACGCTGCGCCCCGTCAGCACATGCGCCATATGCTCGAAGGCCGCGACGGCGGCGTGTTTGCCGTCGATCTCGGTCAGCATCCGGCCGGTATTGGCGGCCGTGCCGAAGGTCAGCGGGTCGAAGGCGATCTGGGCCGCCGGCTGGACGCCGAGCGGCTCCACGAATTCGGCCGGCGCGATCTCGGGCCGCTTGGGCACGCCGACGCGGTTCAACACGAGATGCGGGGGCTTGTCGTTGGGGCGCGCCTTGCGCAGCGTGTCCATCAGGTTCTTGGCGTTGCGCAGGTTGGCGAGATCCGGCTCGGCCACGATCACCACCTCGTCGGCGCGCTCCAGAACGGTGCGCGTCCAGCTGTTCCAGACATGGGGCACGTCGAGCACGACGCAGGGCGTTCCGCGCTGGGCGGCGTCGATCAGCGCCGAAAAGGCTTCCGCGTCGAAATCATAGGCGCGCTCCAGCGTGGAGGGTGCCGCCAGAAGCGAGAGATGCTCGGCGCAGGTGACGAGGAGCCGGTCGAGAAACACCTCGTCCAGCCGCTCGGCCGAGAACACCGCCTCCGCCACGCCCTGCGGCGGATCGCGGTCGAAATCGATATTGGCCGTGCCGAAGGGCAGGTCGAGATCGGCCAGCATGACCTCGCCGCCGAACAGCTTGGCGATGGTCCAGCTGATATTGTGGCAGATGGTGGAGGCCCCCGAGCCGCCCTTGGCACCGACAAAGGCCAGCGTACGGCCGAGCGGCTCGGCGTTTTCGGCCATGAACAGCTGCGACACGACGCTGATAACATCGGCCATCTGCACGGGTGCCAGCATATAGTCCGACACGCCGCGCCGGGTCAGCTCGCGATAGAGCGATACGTCGTTGTGGTGGCCGATGATCACCACTTTCGAGCCGGGATCGCAGACCTCGGCCAGGCCGTCGAGATCGGCCAGGAGATCGGCCGGCGACTGCGCCGATTCCAGGAGCACGAGATTGGGCGTCGGCGCGGTGGCGTAATGCTCGTTCGCCGCGCGGATGCCGCCCAGGTGCACGCGCGCATGCGCCTTCACCATGCGCCGGTCGGCAGCCGCCGCCTCGATCGCGGCGGCGACGGGCGCGGTTTCGCAGAAGGCCTGAATGGTGATGCGCGGCACCGGACGCAGGGCTTCGAGGCGCTCGCGCATGTCCATGTCGGACGGACGATAGGCGGCATCGTCGAGGGGAAGATCGGTCATCGCGTGTGGCCTACCAATTGTAATCGGACGATTGGCGAGGCGGCTCGGAGGCCGTCCGTTGCCCTTGGCGATACTTCTCGATCACCACCGAGCGGCGCTCGGCATCGATCTCGCTTTCGCCGCGGGGCCCCAGAAGATCGCGCGGATCGGCGATCTGGGCGGCCAGATTGCTCTGCGTGGCGCAGCCGAAATTCTGATAGTTGCGGTTCTCGCTCGTGTCGGCGAGGTCGTCCGGCCAGCGTCCGCAGGGCGCGACCTCGGCCACCATCCCGTTGAAGGACAAAAGCAGCGGCGGCACGTCGGCGACGCCGTGCGCGGGGTATGACGTGACCAGAATGCGCTGGCGCGGCACGCCGATCTGGCGAAGCACCCGCGTCACGTCGTCGGCGACCAGCCGGGCGGCCGCCTCGTTGCGCGCGCCCGACGGCACACCAACGCGCAGGACCGAAGCCCGCGCCCGGCGAAAGCGGGTGCCGAAGCTTTCGACGCGCGTCAGGTCGGGATGGGTCAGTCGCGTGTCCGACGAGGCGACGAACAGTTCCAGATCCTCCGTCGCCTCGCGCACCGTGATCGGGTGCCGGGTGCGATAATCGTCGGGAACGGCGCCGACCTCCACATGCTGGTTGGCGCAGCCAGCCAGAAGCGACAGGGCGACAAGGGGCAGGAAACGGCGGGGGGAAAGGCTGCGGCGCGCGGTCATTTGTAGATGTATCCGACGTTGCCGTGGTAGCGGCCGGGGGGAAGACGGGTGTCTGCGGCGCCATAGACGCGGTTCACGCGGCCAAGGAAGTTGGAAGCGCCGTCCGAGGAGAAGTTCAGATTGTCGTCCGGCCGGGCCAGTTGCTGGCGCGCGACCGGGCGCACCAGATAGGGCGTCACGATCACCACGAGTTCGGTCTCGTAGCGCTGGAAGTCGCGCGAGCGGAACAGGGTGCCGAGGATCGGAAGCTTGGACAGACCGGGAAAGCCCGAGATGACCTGACGCATCTCGTCGCGCACGAGGCCCGCGATCACCAGCGAGCCGCCGGAGGGCAGCTCGACCGTGGTGTCGGCGAGGCGCTTGCGAATGCCCACGAGGTTGACGCCCGGCGCGATGCCGCCCGGAATCGCATAGGGCGACTCAAAGGTGGGCTCGGACACCGCCGTTCGGATCTTCAGGCTGATGCGCCCCGGCGACAGGACCACCGGCGTGAAGTCGAGCCCGATCCCGTAGTCGATGTCCTTGTGCTGGTACTCGACGCTGGCCGGGGTTTCGTCGTAGCCGATGATCCCGCCATTGGCGTTCAAGATCGGCGTGCGCTTGGCCGGCGTTTCCGACTTGCCGCTGGCAACGGTGAATTCGCCACCGACCTTGAACGAGGCGCTTTCGCCCGAGATGGCCGTGAGGCTCGGCTCGGCCAGCGTTCGCATCACGCCCGCCTGCTCCATGGCGCGAAGCTGGGCGGAGATGCCGTTGGGGCTGTTGCCGCCATTGGCAATCGCCGCGCCCGCCGAGGAGATCGCCTTGCCGAGGCCGAACGGATTGTCGCTGACGGAGGAGAAGAGCATTCCGTCGAGCGAGGAGGTGCCCGTGCCGTCGATGCCGAGCTGCTTGACCACGGAGCGCTGCACCTCGGCGACGGTCACTTTCAGCGTGACCTGATCCTCGCCCTGGATTTGCAGCATGTTGACGATCTGACTGCTCTGGCGGCGTTCCTGCGCCTGCGACACGCCGCCGATCGCCACCCCGCCGCCGCCAGCCGCCGAGGCTCCGCTGGTCGCCGTCTTGATATATTGGCCGGTGGTCGCCTCGCCGCCCGTGACGAAAATGTTCGCCAGATCGACCGCGCGCTGGGCATCCTGCGCGTTCTCGACCGTGCCGGTCAGGATCACGTTGTCGTTCAGCATCTCGGCCCGCACCTCGGCGGTCGGGATGAAGCGCTTGATGGTGGAGGCGAGCGCCGAGATGTCACGCTCGATGCGCAGATCGAGAACCGCGATCTCGCGCCCATTGGCGTCGAAGACGAAGATGTTCGTCTGGCCGATCTGCTTGCCGAAAATATAGATGCGCCGGGCCGTGCGCGTCACGGCGTCGGCCACCGCCGGATTCGACACGACGATGTCGTGCGCGTCGCGCGGCAGGTCGATCACCTTGGACTTGTCGAGGCCGAGGCTGATCGTCTGCTGCGGGCGGTTGATGGCGATTACGGCACTGTCGGCCAGCGCCGGCAGCGGCACGAGAGGCAGGACGGCCAGCGAAGCTTGCAGGAGAGCGGCGATCCGGCGCGAATGGGATCGGCGGAAGGAAAGCGACATCCGTCAGTTCCTCGTCGTGATGTCGGTGGTCTTGCCGTAGCGCACCACGCGGATCTGCGTTTTCTGCGGAGCCTGCTCCTGCTCCAGCAGGAAGCGGGCATAGCCGGGCGAGCCGGGAACGGAATCGGCCAGCGCGCGCAGCGACAGGATGAGACGATCGCTCATCCGGCTGGCTGCCGTCAGGGCTTCGGCCTGTTGCGGATCGACTTCCAGCGTTGCCGTGGAGCCGACCACGACCCGCGTTCCGTCCTTTTCCTCGATCGTCTGGTCGATCGCGAGGACGCGCAGGTTCTTCAGGATCGTCGTGGTCTCGACGCTCGTCTGGGGCTGGGAGGCCGCGCCCGGCGTCGTCTTCTCGCGCGCCATGATCACGTCCACATGGTCGTTCGGCAGGATGAAGCCGCCGGCCGAGGTGTCGGCGGCGATCTGCACGGCGATGGCGCGCTTGCCCTCCGGCAGGATGGCCGACATGAACCCGCGATCGCTCTTGATCAGCTTGGCATCCCGGATGGGCTCGCCGGTGAAGAAGGCCTGCCGGGCGATGGAGCCCTTGGACTCCTCCAGGGCATTGGGGCTGCTGTCGCGGCGAAGAAGCCCTTCCGACAGCGCGGTTTCAGGCCATTGAACCCATTCCAGCGCGCCATCCACGCGCTCGCCCATGGCGATGTTGCGCGAGGCAGCGAGAACCTCCACCAGCTTGATCGGAGGCTCGGCCGGCTGAGCCGTGATCACCACGGTCTCGGGTGCGGCGGTGGGCGCCGTGAGATTGACGGCAATGAGGCCGGCGCCGGCCGCAGCAGCCCCTGCCACGCCAAAAATCGCCAGACGCGTCCCACGCATTGCGTTCCCCCGATCGTGCTCCGAGCCGGATGTCCGCTCGTTAAGCCTTTATCGACGGAAAACTCTCAAGACATGGTTAACAAGCCGGAAACACCGCCGGCTTTCGCGACGTCACATCAGCGCCAGAAGAGATTGCATCTCGGGAAAGCGCGCAAGCACGAGAAGGCCGGCAGGCCCCAGCGCCACGCCATAAGGGACGCCCGAACCGGCATCCAGCAGCCGGTCGATCGAGGCGTTGCCTGTGGTGGGACGCAGACACGCGCGCAGCGTCAGGATCGCCAACGTCAAAACGCCGCCGAACAGGCTGGCCAGAAACAGATAGTCCCAGAACGCGGAGGTCGGGCCGAACCAGAGGGCGCTCGCCGCGATCAGCTTCGCGTCCCCTCCCCCCATCCACCCGCAAGCGAAGGCGGCAAAGGTCAGGCACAGGATGGCGCAACCTGTCGCCAGATGCCAGCCGACGGAAGCCCAAGGCCAACCAGCGCTCAGAGCGTAAACGAAAAAGGAGAGCGCGACCGCACCCACGAGGCGGTTCGGGATCGTCATGCTGGCGAGATCGGTGACGACGGCCAGCAGCAGCGCGCCGGCAAAGATCAGGCAGCAGATCGTCGCGAGCATGTCGCCTCCCGCATGGGCCGGTGCATTCGATGTCGGAGGGATGCTTCATCAACCGGAGAAGGGACATCCCTGCATGGAAAACGTCAAAATTCCCGATAGCAGCGCGCCGGGCGGGCACCCAAGCCCGTCCGGCGCAGCTCAAAGTCCGAGTTCGTCAGCCTGACTCAGATCAGGGAACGGTCGTGCCGATCTTCGTGCCGATGTTGCTGAACTTGGTGTTCAAATTGTTGCCCAGAGTCGACGCACCGGCAATGATGCCCACGCCGATCAGCGCCGCCAGAAGGCCGTACTCGATGGCCGTGGCGCCGGATTCGTTCTTCTGGAAGCGAGCGAAAAGCTTCATCATGAATGAGGTCCCCTGAGGAGCTGTTATGGTCTCATCCCGACGACCCGGCCCAGCCTCGTCGTTCGGTTAAGCCCAAACTAAGCCCCTCAGGATTTCCCTTAGGTTAAGGAGCGTACTTAACGATCACTAAAAATGCCGGCCGATCACGAAGTGGTAAACAAGGGGGGAATCGAACCGAAACCTGTTCTTAACCTTGCCGCCACATGATCGGGCGCAAGGGCGACACTAGCCCGAGCCTGATGGAGTTCGCGTGTTCATGCGCCGGTCCGCCCCCTTGTCGATCGTCCTGACCCTCGCCGTCCTGGCTGCGAGCGCGCCTGCCGCCATGGCCGAAAGCGTGGGCGGCCTCGACGTCGCGGTGGACCACGCGCGTATCCTGAAAATCCCGCGCGCGGCCGGCACGATCATCATCGGCAATCCGTCCATCGTGGACGTGACCGTGCATGATGCCGAAACGCTGGTGCTGACGGGCCGCTCCTATGGCGTGACGAATGTCGTGGTGCTCGGCCCTGCGGGCGACGTGGTGCTGGACGACGATGTCACCGTCACGAGCCGGGAAGACCGTTCCGTGCGCATCTACCGGCAGGCGGCCCGCTCCACCTTCTCCTGCTCGCCGCGCTGCGAGCCGAAAGTGACGGTGGGCGACGAGGACGACAATTTCAGCCGCGCGCTCGCCCAGTTCAAGAGTCACGAGGGCATGATCACCACCGGCCAGTGATCACCCGAGTTAACGGCTTCTCAAGCCTTCTATCACCCCTATACCCCCGCGCCATGCGGCGTGAAGGGAGACGAGGATGAAAGCCAGGCTGCCCGGCGAAAGAGCCCGAAGCCGCCGAGGTGTCTGGGCACGGCGTCCTTCTCGGGACAATTCGGGCGCAACCGCCATCGAGTTTGCGCTTCTAGTGATTCCGTTCCTGTTCGTGGTCTTCGCAACGGTGGAAACGGGCCTCCTGTTCATGTCGCAACTGACACTGGACGGCGGGGTCGATCAGGTGTCGCGACTGGTTCGAACGGGGCAACTCGACGCCGACGATCTGAAACCGGAAACCTTCCGCAAGATCATCTGCGAACGGGTCGAGGTCTTCTTGTCGTGCGACAAATTGACGATCGACCTCCGAACTTACTCGTCGTTCAAGGATGTGGACCTCTCGCAACCGGCCGAAAGCGAACGGAATGGCACGCAGACTCAGCAAGGTTCGGCCAAGACGATCATGGCCCTGCGCGTGTATTATCCGTGGACGCCCGTGAGTGACGTCTTGAATCTTCTATCCGACGCCGATCGCACGGTGATGCTCGCCAGCGTCTCCGCCTTTCGCACGGAGCCCTATTGATGGGCGGTACGGCAATAGACCTTTTGGCCCGGTTTCACCGAAACAGGCAGGGCATCGCGGCGGTCGAGTTCGCCGTGATCGTCCCGGTGATGTTGCTCCTTTACATAGGCGCGTCGGATGTGGCGCTGGCGATCACCGCCCATCGCAAGCTCCAGTCTACCGCCAACGCGACGGCCGATCTCATCGCGCAGGATTCCGCCACCACCAAGGCGGACCTCACGGCCGAACTCGACATCGCCCGCGCGCTGATGCAGCCGCTGGACGCCGCGAAGGTCAAGATCGTCTTGAGTTCGATCCTGATCGACGCCAAGGGCAAGGCGGTGGTGGATTGGTCGAGCGCGGTCAACGGCGCGGTGGCACGGCGCAAGGGCACGGAGTTTATCCTGCCGGACTCGCTCGCCAACCAGCCGTCGCGCAGCTTCGTTGTGGTGGAAGCCAGCTATCTTTACACGCCGCTCGGCGGTTTCGGCTTCACGCATGGGATCGAGATGAGCAAATCCGCCTATTTCGCACCACGCAACACAAGCGGCAACGCCGGCATCCAGTGCTCGGACTGCTCCTGAGGATCGCCTGCAAACGCTAAGACAGGAGAGGTCTGCGATGCGCCCCTTCCCTTCGTCTTTCGTCGCCGGCCGCGCCATGGCACAAGACGGGCAAGGAGACTTGGTTCATGACCCGCGCCGTTCTGATCGTTCTGGATTCCTTCGGCATCGGCCAAGCCGGCGACGCGAGCGCCTTCGGTGACGAGGGCGCCGACACGTTCGGCCATATCCGGGAAGCCGCCGAGCGCGGGGAGGCCGATCGAACGGGCCAGCGCGCCGGGCCGCTGCGCCTGCCCAACATGGAGCGGCTCGGGCTTTTCCATGCGGCCGGTCGCGGGCATGGCGGCGAGCCCGCCGGGCTCTGGGGTTCGGCGGCCGAGATCAGCCGGGGCAAGGACACGCCATCGGGCCATTGGGAGATCGCGGGCGTCCCTGTCCTGTTCGACTGGGGCTATTTCCCGCGCACGGTCCCCTGCTTCCCGCCCGAGCTGATCGCGGCAATCCAGGACGATACGGGCATTCCCGGAATTCTGGGCGATTGCCATGCTTCGGGCACGGAGATCATCGAGCGCTTCGGCGAGGAGAGCATCCGCTCGGGCAAGCCGATCTTCTACACATCCAGCGACAGTGTGTTGCAGATCGCCGCGCACGAGACCCATTTCGGCCTCGACCGTCTGTACGAGCTTTGCATCGCGGCCCGCCGCCATGTCGATCCGCTCAATATCGGCCGCGTCATCGCCAGGCCCTTCACCGGAGAAACAGCGGACAGCTTCCGCCGCACGGCCAACCGGCGCGATTATTCCGTGCCGCCCCCGGAAGCCACCGTGCTCGACCGTGCCGTGGCCGCCGGCCGCCGCGTCATCGGCATCGGCAAGATCGGCGACATCTTCGCCCATCAGGGCATCAGCGAGGTGCGCAAGGGCGACGGCAACATGGCGCTGTTCGACGCCATGCTCGGCGCGGTTCACGACGCGGGGGATGGCGATCTCGTCTTCGCCAATTTCGTGGATTTCGACATGATCTACGGCCATCGACGCGACGTGCCGGGCTATGCGAAAGCCCTCGAAGAGTTCGACGCGCGCCTGCCGGAACTCGAAGCCCTGCTGCGGCCGGGCGATCTCGCGATCCTCACCGCCGACCACGGCTGCGACCCGACCTATCCCGGCACCGACCACACGCGTGAGCATGTGCCGATTCTCGGCTTCGGGCCGGGCATGGAGCCCCGCGCCATCGGCCTTCGACCGAGCTTTGCCGATATCGGCGAAAGCGTCGCCGCCCATCTCGGCCTGCCGGCCGGCGCGCATGGAAGGAGCTTCCTGTGATCGCCTCCTCCACCGACGCCCGTTTTCCGCTGGCCGAGCTTCACGCCCATGTCGAGGGCACGCTGGAGCCCGCCTTCGCGCGCGAACTGGCGCGGCGCGAGGGCGTGGATCTCGGCAGCTTCGCGGAAGGCGAGACCTATCGCTGGGAGGGCTTTTCCGGCTTTCTCGCGGCGTATGACCGGGCGGCGGCGCTTCTGCGTCGGCCGGAGGATTATCGCCGTCTCGCCTATGATTATCTGACGCGCATCGCCGCCGACGGCGCGATCTATAGCGAGCTGACGATTTCACCCGACCATGCGCGGGCGAGCGGCCTGTCGCCTGAGACCTATCTCAACGCGCTTTCGCAAGGGGCAAAGGACGCGGAACAGGCGAGCGGCATCGTCTGCCGTTTCCTCGTGGTCGGCGTGCGCCATCTCGGCCCCGAGGCGGTGGAGGAAGCCGCGCGCTTTGCCGCCGGCGCGCCTGGCGTCACGGGCTTCGGCATGGCCGGCGACGAGCGGCTTCACCGCCCGCGCGACTTCGCCCGCGCCTTTCGCATCGCCGCCGAGGCGGGGCTCGGCCTCACCGCCCATGCCGGCGAGTTCGCGGGGGCCGATGGCATCAGCGAGACGCTGGATGAGCTGAAGGTCACGCGGATCGGACATGGCGTGCGGTCGATCGAGGACGCGGACCTCCTGAAGCGCCTGCGCGACGAGGCGATCACGCTGGAAGTCTGCCCCGGCTCGAACCTCTCGCTCGGTGTCTATCCCGACGCCGCGGCTCATCCGCTGAAGCGCCTGCGCGAGGCCGGGCTGCGCCTGACCGTGAATTCCGACGATCCGCCCTTTTTCGGCACCGATCTCGCCCGCGAATATATCTTTGCCGCAGCGGCGGGCTTCGGTCCGTCCGAACGGCTGGCGCTGACGCGCAACGCCATCGAGGCCGGTTTCATGGACGCGGCGACGCGCCAGCGCCTCCTGTCCCTGTTGACCATGCGCGCGCTCCTGCTTGGCGCGCCGGCCGCAACGCAATAGACCTGTCATACGAACGAACGACCAGAAGAGGTTCCCGCATGGACGGCGTCACCGTCATCGACCATCCGCTCGTGCAGCACAAGCTCACCCTGATGCGCAAAAAGGAGACCTCGACGGCGAGCTTCCGCCGGCTCCTGCGGGAAATTTCGACGCTTCTGTGCTACGAGGTGACACGCGATCTCGACCTGACCACGACCCGCATCGAAACGCCGATGCGCGAGATGGACGCGCCGATCCTGGAAGGCAAGAAGCTGGTCTTCGCTTCCATCCTGCGCGCCGGCAACGGGCTCTTGGAAGGGATGCTGGATCTCGTGCCGGCCGCGCGCGTCGCCCATATCGGCATGTACCGCGACCACGATACGCTCCAACCCGTGGAATATTACTTCAAGGCGCCCGAAGACCTCGCCAACCGCCTGATCATCGTGGTGGACCCGATGCTGGCGACGGCCAATTCCGCCACCGCCGCCATGGAAAAGCTGAAGGAGCGCGGTGCCAAGAACATCCGCTTCCTGTGTCTTCTCGCCGCGCCCGAAGGCATCCAGCGCTTCCGCGCCGCCCATCCCGACATTCCCGTCTTCACCGCCTCGATCGACGAGGGGCTGAACGAGAAGGGCTACATCATGCCAGGTCTGGGCGACGCGGGCGACCGCATGTACGGCACGAAATAAGCCGCGCCGCGCAACAGAAGCGCGGAGCGATGGATGAGAACGGCCCGGACGGCGAGCGCGCCATCCGGGCCGTTTCGCGTTTCATGAGGAAGAGGCCTGGAGGCCTCCCCGCTCACTTCGACAGGTCGAGCGCCGCCGTCAGATCGCCCATAGGCTTCTCGTGGTTCTCCGCCAGCGCCTTGTCGCGCAGCACGAGACCGGGAAGAACCGGCAGGTCGTAGCGCTCGGTGATGAAGCGCAGGATCGAGGTCGTGTCGTACTGCGTGTGGTCCACCGTGCCCTTGCGCGCGAAGGGCGAGACGATGATGGCGGGGATGCGGTTGCCCGGACCCCAGCGGTCGGCCTTGGGCGGGGCGACATGATCCCACAAGCCGCCGTTCTCGTCATAGGTGACGACGACGAGCATGTGCCCCCATTGCGGGCTCTTTTCGAGATGGGCGATCACGTCGGCGATGTGCTCGTCGCCGCTCGCCACGTCCGTATAGCCATTGTGCTCGTTCAGATTGCCCTGCGGCTTGTAGAAGGAGACGGCGGGCAGATGGCCCGCGTCGATATCGGCGATGAACTTCGCCCCGGCCATTCCGCCGTCCTTCAGATGCTCGGCGCGCGCGGGCGTGCCCGGCGCATAGGCCGCGAAATAGTTGAAGGGCTGGTGGTGGAACTGGAAGTTCGGCACGGGCCGGGCGTTCTTGCCGTCCAGCGTGTCCTGCCAGGCGCCGGCATACCAGGCCCAGCCGATCCCCTTCTGCGACAGGAGATCGCCGATCGTCGCCTCATGCTGCGGCGGCAGGGTCGTGGGCTTGGCCGGGTCCGCATAGGCCTTGTCGCCACCCTCGGCCGGGGCGTTGGCGCTCGGCTGATAGGGCGGCTGCATCGTATTCACGGCGTAGAAGTCCGGCGTCAGATTGCCGTCCTTCTCGAATTTCGGCATGCCCTCCAGCGCCGAAGCCGGGGAGTTGGCCGCGAGCGTCAGCGTCTTGCCGTCGCCATCCACCGCCGCGATCAGATCCTTGGCCGGGCTCTTGTCGGCGTCGGGATAAACCGGCGCGCAGGCGCAGGCGAGCTGGAAATGGTTGAAGAACGAGCCGCCGAAGCCCGCCTGGAAGAAGTGGTCGGCCAGAACGTATTTCTGCGCGACCTTCCACATGGGCATTTTCGAGCCGTCGAAATGGCTCATGACCAGCGCGCCGGAATCGGCCCATGCCGCGAACTTGTCGTTCTTGCCGCCGTCGATCTGCATCTGCTCCTGATAGAAGCGGTGCCAGAGATCGCGTGTGACGGCGCCGAGCGACAGGTCGAAGCCTTTGGGATCGTCCAAAGCGAAAGGCGCGTTCGGCAGGTGCTCGGTCTGCGTTTCCGTGATGACCGGGGTCACGCCCTTGGCCGTAAGACCTTCCCAAACCGGCGGCAATTCGCTGAGTGGCTTGCCGTCGCGGTCGAGCTGGAGCTTGGATTCGGCGGAGGCCTGCGCGATACCGTCCGCGCCGGGGAAGGCGCCATAGAGATTATCGAAGCTGCGGTTCTCGGCATAGATCACGACCACGGTGTCGATCTTGTCGAGCCCCGCCGGCGCGGCGGATGCGATGCTCGGCGCGAGCACGAGCGCGGCGGATGCGCCCGCCAGAAGACGGCGAGAAAGCTGGGAAAGCTTCATCATCAAGAGCCCTTCGAAAGAGGCCGGCCGCAAGGGAAGGCGGCGAACGGCACGGCCCTCCAGCGGGAGGGTTCGCGCCGCCGCTCTAGGCCCGAGTTCTGACAGGTTCGTGACAGTTTCACATTTGCGTGAAAATTAAATCGACGCTGGAATTCATCGAGATGTCACGAACCACGCCGATAGGAGCGAGCGCCAAGCGCGCCGAATCGCTGTTGCCTGCGAGTTGTCTGGACGATCCGCCGCGGCCAAGCCCGCCGCTTCGCGTGCTGCTGGGTGCGCGAGGTTCGCCCTGTCGATGTGAAGAGTCGCCGATATGACCCCGCAGCCCCTTCGTCTGCGCCTTGCTGCCCTGCTGGGCCTGACGCTCACCGCCTTTGGCGCGCCCTTCCTGCCCGCGCTGGTTCAGGCCGGCGGGCCGCCGCGTCCCGATGCCGCGCCGATGAGCCGTGTGCAGGCCTTTGCGCGGGCCGATGCACTCCGGGCGCTCGGGCAAGAGATGTTCTTCGACCCGTCCCTCTCGGCGTCCGGCCGCCAAGCCTGCTCGACCTGCCACGACCCGGCCCATGCTTTCGGCCCGGCCTCGGCCGACCCCGTGATGATGGGCGGGCCGGCGCTGGACCGACCGGGTGTCCGGGCCGTGCCGTCGCTGCGCTATCTGCAGGCCGTTCCCCCCTTTACCCAGCATTATTTCGAATCCGACGACGAGGCCGACGAGAGCGTGGACAATGGCCCGACCGGCGGCCTCACTTGGGACGGGCGCGTGGACGGCGGCGCGGCGCAATCGGCGATCCCGCTTCTCTCACCCTTCGAAATGGCCAATGCGGATGCGGCGAGCCTCACCCGCTCGCTCGCCGCAGCGCCCTATGCGCCCGAGCTGAAGCGCCTGTTCGGGGGCGATATTTTCGAGCGGCCCGAGGATGCGCTGCACGCGGCCGGCAAGGCGCTCGCCGCCTTCGAGCAGAACCCGGCCGAGTTCTATCCCTATTCCAGCCGCTACGACGCCTATCTCGCCGGCAAGGGCGATCTCACGGACCAGGAAAAACGCGGGCTCGCCCTGTTCCAGGCGGAGGACAAGGGCAACTGTTCGAGCTGCCATGTGAGCGAACGCGCCAATGACGGCGAGCCGCCGCAATTCTCCGACTTCGGTTTTCTCGCCATCGCGCCGCCGCGCAACGAAGCGATCCCGGCCAATCGCGATCCCCACTATTTCGACCTCGGCCTGTGCGGCCCCTATCGCACCGATCTCAAGGATCACACCGATTATTGCGGCCTGTTCCGCACGCCCTCCTTGCGCAATGTCGCCCTGCGCACGAGCTTCTTCCACAATGGCGTGTTCCATTCGCTGCGCGATGCGGTGGCCTTCTATGCCACGCGCGACACCGACCCCGGCCGCTGGTACGGGCACAAGGCCGACGGCACCGCCCGAACCTATGACGACCTGCCCGAGGCCGCGCGCGCCAATGTGAACCAGGAGCCGCCCTTCGGCCGCAAGCCGGGCGGCGCGCCGGCCTTGAGCGAGAGCGAGATCGACGATGTCGTGGCCTTCCTGAAGACGCTGACGGACGCGGACCTCGCGCCCAAGACGGATGCGCCCCGGCCCTGACGCCCAATTCCTTGCCCGGCGAAAGGCGCGGAACCCATGGGGGGAGAACGGGATTAACCTTTTCGAACAACGAGAAGGAGCGATCGCATGTCCTCCAAATCCCCGCCGATCCCGGCCGAGAATCTGAGCCCGAAAGGACCGGGCGACCACGAGACCCACAAGGCTGATGCCGTCGCCAAAGGCGCTCAGGCCTCCCCCGGCAATCTCGACACGCAGGGCCGGCAAGGCAATATCCACCAGAACACGACCCATCAGGGTCATCAGCAGGACCGCTAGCCATGTCCAGCTCATCGAAGACGGAAAGCGCGAACCGCCATCATGGCGGCCCCGGCTCCAGCCATCAGGCGCCCGACCGGGCGGACCCGACTGAAGGTCGCGGCCCCAAGCCGGGCGAGCCGACCAACGGCCCCCGCGCGCAAGTCTCGGGCGGTGGCGGCGAGCAGGACACCCACCATACGCATGACGCGAACCTGAAATAGGCGGATGCGTCGGAACTCAGGAAAGGCCCGTTTCACGGCGGGCCTTTCTCCTTGTTGAATATCTCGGCCGGGTTGCCCTGTCCGCCCGCCGTCTCGTGGCCGAGGCTGGACCTGGCCCACGTATCGTCTTCCTTGGGCGCTTCACGCCGACGACACATCTCACGCCGTCCCGGCCCGATAAGTGGCCCGACAGGCCCTGAGATCGTCGGCGCGAAGGCCGGCGCGTTTCCCAACCCGAGCGTCCGAGCCGCATTGCTTCGGCGAGCCAAGGAGCCGTCAGCGAAAATCGAAGCCCGACGCCCCATTGATCCCTAACCATAAGGTGTCCGACGAGGCATTCCCCAAGCCTTCGTTCACCATTTGCCGCCAAGCTTCCTCAATCGGCCTCCGCTCGCTGCCCAGGGAACTTGAGCATGACCCGGCTTCTCGGCTTTGCCGTCTTCGCCTCGATCGTCGCCATGGCCTTTCCATCGGTGTTCGAGCGCTATCGCGCGACGCTGCAAACGGGCGAGGCCGAGCAGTTGACCCCGCCGGCCAAGGTGGTGGAAGCCAAGCTGCCAGCGCCGGCGAGCGGTCGCGGCCTTCAGCTGCGCGCCGACGCGGACGGGCATTTCCGCACGGAGGCGCGCTTCGAGGGGCGCATTGAACCCGTGCTGATCGACACGGGCGCGACCTATGTGGCGGTCAACGAGCGCACGGCGCGCCGACTCGGCATCAACGTGTCCCCCGAAGCCTTCACCGGCGTGGCCCAGACCGCCAACGGCCCCATGCCCGTCGCGCTCGCCAAGGCAAGACGCATCGCCATCGGCTCGGTGGAGGTGCGTGATGTCGATGTCATGGTGGCCAAGGGCGAGGCGCTGTCCACCACCCTTCTCGGGATGAGCTTCCTCAAGCGCCTGAAGAGCTTTTCGGCGAGCGGCAATACGCTGACGCTGGTGCCCTGAGGACGACGGGCCGGCCGAGCCATAGGTCGCGCGAGGCCCAGGCTTCCGGCACCCATTGCGCCCCATCGCAGGGACGGCTTATCCGATCCGGTCGATCACATCGCGGCTTTCAGGAGCCGTCTCGGCCAGCGTGATACCAGCGAGAACCTGCGCCACCCCGCGCTCGGCTTCTGCTTCGCTTCGGGCATGAACGAAGCCCAGTGGATCGCCTAGCGCGACAGACGTCCCGAGCGGCGCGATGGCTGACAGGCCGACCGAGGGGTCGATCGCCTCGCCCGGCACGCTGCGCCCGCCGCCGAATTGCACCACGGCCAACCCCAGCGCGCGCGTGTCCATGTTAGCCACGATGCCGGCCGAAGGCGCGGCGACGGGGCGCACCACGGGCGCGGCTGGCAGGTAGGCGTCCATGCGCTCCACGAAATCGACGGGACCGCCGAGCCCGGCGACCATCGCGCCGAAATGCTCCAGCGCCACGCCGCTTTCCAGCGCGCGCGCGGCTAAGGCCTCGCCTTCATCGGCGTTTCCGGCGAGCCCCGCCTGGACCAGCGCTTCGGCGCACAGCGCCAACGTGATCCGATGCAGCCGCGTGCCGGCGCTTTCGCCCTTCAGGAAACGAACGGCGTTGGCCACTTCCAGCGCATTGCCGGCTTCCGCTGCCAGCGGCTGGCTCATATCGGTGAGCAGCGCGCTGCAGGGCAGGCTAGCCCCGTTGGCGACATCCACCAGCGCGCGGGCAAGCGCGCGCGCATCCGCCTCATCCGCCATGAAGGCCCCCGAGCCCGTCTTCACGTCGAGAACGAGGCTCTGGAGGCCGGCCGCAAGCTTTTTCGACAGGATGGAGGCGACGATGAGCGGTGTCGATTCCACACTGGCCGTCGTATCGCGCACGGCATAGATCCGCCCGTCCGCGGGGGCAAGGCGCGCCGTCTGCCCGACGATGGCGCAGCCGACTTGGCTGACCACGGCGCGGAAGCGCTCGGGCTCGGGCGTGACCGTGTAGCCCGGAATGGCTTCCAGCTTGTCCAGCGTGCCGCCGGTATGGCCAAGGCCTCGGCCGGAGATCATCGGCACCGCCGCGCCGCAGGCGGCGAGAATGGGTGCCAGCATCAGCGAGACATTGTCGCCGACGCCGCCGGTGGAATGCTTGTCGGCGACCGGGCGCTCTAGAAAGCGCCAGTCGAACACATCGCCGGAATCGCGCATGGCGAGCGTGAGCGCCACCGTCTCACCGCGATCCATCCCGCGCAGGAAGATTGCCATGCAGAGCGCGGCGATCTGCACATCGGGGATCGCGCCCTCGCTGACGCCGCGCACGAAATCCGCGATCTCGGCTCCGCCCAGCGCCAGCCCGTCGCGCTTGGCGCGGATGATCTCGGCAGGCAGGCGCATCAATAGCCGCTCGTCTCGCCGCCCCGCCCGGCCCCGCCGGCAACCGCCAGAAGGTCGGTCAGAACGCCGGACGCGCCGAGCCGGAAGCGTTCGGGCGTCGGCCAGCCCGCGCCGCAGACCTCCTCGGCCATGTCGCGATAGAGCTTGGCGTCCTCGTAGGTCTTGATGCCGCCGGACGGCTTGAAACCGACCGCGCCGCCGCCATTCGCGATGACCTGAAGCAGGATACGGGCGGCCTCGGGCGTTGCGCTGACGGGCACCTTGCCGGTCGAGGTCTTCAGGAAATCCGCTCCGCCCCGCAGCGCTGCCTCTGAGGCCGAGAGGATCAGGTCGGGGTCGGTAAGCTCCCCCGTTTCCAGGATGGCCTTCAACCGCGCCGAACCGGCCGCCGCCTTCACCGCGCGGACCTGAGCCTCCACGAAGCCGGCATCGGCGGCGACACGGCGATAGGCGATCACGAGGTCGATCTCGTCCGCGCCATCGGCCACGGCCTGCTTCGTTTCCCGGACGGTGGCCTCCACGTCCTCGCCCCCGGCCGGAAAATTCACGACCGTCGCGAGATGGATGGTCTCGGGCAGAATGGCCCGCGCCTGCGCCACGAAGCGCGGCCAAATGCAGATGGCCGCGACCTCGCCTTCGGGCGTCTGAGCGCGCTTCACCAGCGCGTCGATATCGGCCGGCGTGCAGGTCTCGTTGAGATTGGTGAGGTCGAGAGAGGCGATCAGCCGGCGTGCGTCGTCAGCGCGATCACTCATAGGGCGAACTCCGGCAGGGCGTGGGCAAGGATGCGGGCGAGCTTGGCGCCGCCGACCGGCGCCATGTCCTTGGTTTCGGTGTGGCTGAGTTCCGCGCCCGTCATGCCCGCGCCGAAATTGGTGACGACGGAGGCGCCGACGACGCGCAAGCCCAGAAAGCGCCCGAGGATCGTTTCCGGTACGGTGGACATGCCGACCGCATCCGCGCCCAGAACCCGCGCCATGCGGATTTCGGCCGGGGTCTCGAAGGACGGGCCGGAGAACCACATATAGACGCCGCGATGCAGCGCCTCCTGCGCTTTGATCGCACCGCGCAGCATGGCCTCGCGCAGCTGCGGATCATAGGCCGAGGTCATCCCGACGAAGCGGGCGTCGGTCGGCTCCCCGATCAGCGGATTGGCCCCGGAAAAGGCGATGTGATCGTCGATCAGCATGACCTCGCCGGGCGCGATCGCGGGGTTCACCGAACCGGCGGCGTTGGTGAGGCACAGGATCTCGACGCCGACCGCCTTCAAGGCTTCCAGCGCGGGGCGCATGGCCGCCGCGTTACCCGCCTCGTAGTAATGAATGCGGCCCGACAGGATCAGGACATCGACGCCCGCCAGCCAGCCCGAGACCACCTCGCCCGCATGGCCCGACACGGCCGAGACGGGAAAGCCCGGCAGATCGCGATAGGGAATGTGATGGGCGTCCTCGACCTCGCGCACGAGCGCGCCGAGGCCGGAGCCGAGCACCAGCGCGACGCGCGGCCGACGCGCGCCGAGCCGCTCGCGCAGAGCTTCGCCGGCCGCGTTCACGAGACGGCATCCGTCGGAAAGGCCTTGGGCAGAAGTTCGCCCATCAGCATGGTTTCCACCACGCCCTCAACGGCGTCGCACAGGAACACGCGCGTCTCGGCGCTGGCGAACTCCGCGATGCGCTGGCGACAGCCCCCGCAGGGCGAGCAGGCGCGCAGCCGCTCGGCGACGACCGCGATCTCGGCGATCTTGCCGCCGCCATCCATCACCATATGGGCGATGGCCGTCGTCTCGGCGCACCAGCCTTCGGGAAAGCTCACGACCTCGATATTGCAGCCGCTATAGATGCGCCCGTCTTCGGTGCGCAGGGCCGCGCCGACGGGAAAGTTGGAATAGGGCGCGTGGCACTTCTTCATGGCCGAGCGCGCCTTGAGGAACAGGTCTTCCGACATCAGCGCTCTTTCACATAGGGCACGCCGCCGGCTTTGGGCGGGTGCGACTTGCCGACGAAGCCGGCGAGCAGGATCACGGTCAGGATATAGGGCAGCGCCTGGACAAGCTGCGGCGGGATCTGGCCGATGAGAGGCAGTTCCGTCGTCTGAAGGCGGATCGAGGCCGCGTCCAGAAAGCCGAACAGAAGGCAGGCGAACATGACGGGCACCGGCTTCCAATTGGCGAAGATCAGGGCCGCCAGCGCGATATAACCGCGCCCCGCCGTCATCTCGCGCGCAAAGCCCGCCGACTGGGCGATGGCGAGATAGGTGCCCGCCATGCCGGTGAGCACACCGCAGATGATCACGGCGCGGTAGCGCAGCCATGTGACGGAGATGCCTGCCGTATCCACCGCGCCCGGATTTTCGCCGACCGCGCGCAGGCGCAGGCCGAAGCGCGTGCGGTACAGAACCCACCAGGTGAAGGGCACGGCGAGAAAGGCGAGATAGACGAGAAGATTCTGCCCCGACAGAAGGCCGGAATAGACAAAGCCCAGAACCGGCACGTCCCGCACCGCCTCAGCGCCCGGCAGCGTGATGTCGAGGAAGCGCCCGCTCTGGCTGAGCGTCGGTGTGTTGCCGCCCTGCCCGAACCAGGCTGCGCCGAGAATGATGGTCAGGCCCGAGGCGATGAAGTTCAGCGCCACACCCGAGACGATCTGGTTGCCGCGATAGGTGATCGAGGCCAAGCCATGCACCAGCGAGAAGACGACGGCGACACCGATGCCGGCCGCGAGGCCCGCGAAGGCATTCTGCGACAGCGCCGCGACGGCGGCGGAGGCAAAGGCCGCCGCCAGCATCTTGCCCTCCAGCCCGATGTCGAAGACGCCCGAGCGCTCGGAATAAAGGCCGGCCAGCGCCGCGAAGAGAAGCGGCGTCGAGAGGCGGATGGTGGAATCCAGGAGATTGAGAAGGCCGAGCATATCCATCAGCGGGCCTCCTCGGCGGGCACGGATCTCGTCAGCGGCAGACGCACGAAGCCGTAGAGCCGGCCGACGCCCGGCCGCAGCATGTTTTCGAGCGCGCCAGCAAAGAGGATCACGAGGCCCTGGATGATGACGATCATGTCGCGCGAGATCGAGGGCATATCGAAGGCGAGTTCCGCCCCGCCTTGGTAGAGGACGCCGAAGAGAAGCGCGGCCGGCAGGATGCCGAGCGGATGGCCCCGGCCCATGAGCGCGACGGCGATGCCCACGAACCCGGCCCCGGCGGGGAAGTTGAGCTGAAGCCGGTACTGATCGCCCATCACCGAGTTCAGCGCCATGATGCCGGCGAGCGCGCCGGAGATCAGCATGATGGTCACGACGAGGCGCGTTTCCTTCATGCCGGCATAGCGCGCGGCGGCGGGCGAGAAGCCGAGCGTTCGGATTTCGTAGCCGAGCCGCGTGCGCCAGATCAGCACCCAGACGAAGAGCGCAGCCGCAAGCGCGACGAAGAAGGTCATGTTCAGGGGCGCGCCGCCAAGGCTCATGCCCAGACTCTCGAACAAGCCGCCGAGCTTGGGCAATTGCCCGCCGGCATCGAACTGGCGCGTTTCGGGCTGCATCGTACCGAGCGGGCGCAAGGGGCCGACAAGGAGATAGACCATCAGCGCCGAGGCGATGAAGTTGAACATGATCGTCGTGATGACGACATGGCTGCCGCGTTTGGCCTGAAGATAGCCCGGCAGGAACGCCCAGGCCGCGCCGAACGCGCCGGCCGCGACCACCGCCAAGGGCAGGTTCACCCACCAGGGCAGGACGGTGCCCAGATTCAGCGCCACCAAGGCGACGCCAAGGCCACCCACATAGGCCTGCCCCTCGCCGCCGATATTGAACAGGCCGCCGTGAAAGGCGACCGCGACGGCAAGGCCCGTCAGGATGAAGTTGGTCGTGTAGTAGAGCGTGAAGCCGAAGCCCTCGCCATAGCCGAAGGCCCCGCGCAGCATGAGACGCGCGGCCTCGACCGGACTTTCTCCCACGGCCAGAACCACGAGCCCGGCGACCAGAAAGGCCACCACGACATTGACGAGCGGAATGACGCCATGGTCGATCCAGGCGGGAAGCTTGGTATAGGGTCGGCTCATGCCGGGTCCTTCGGCTGATTCAGAAGGTCGAGCCGCCCGGCGGCGTCGAGCGCGAAGAAGGGATTGTGGGCGATCTCCCAGAGATGCCCGTCGGGATCGGCGAAATAGCCGGAATATCCGCCCCAGAAGACCTTTTGCGGGGCCTTCACGGGCACGCCGCCGGCCTCGCAGGCGAGCGCGAAGAGCCGGTCGGTCTCGGCCTCGCTGGACAGGTTGATCGCCAGCGTCATGCCCCGAAAACGCGGCAGCGCTTCCAGCGGCAGCGACGCGTCGTCGGCGAGATCCTGCAATCCGAAGAGCGAGAGAACCAGCCCCTCCCCTTGCAGGAAGATCACCTTGTCGTTGCCCTGATCCGTCCTCACCCAGCCGAGCGTCTCGTAAAAGCGGGCGGCGCGGGCGAGGTCGGTGACGCCCAAGGTGACGAGCGTGACGCGCGCGTCCCTCATTCCGCCGCCTCCTGCTCTTCGCGATCGGGATTGGCAGCCTTATCGCGCCGAGCCAGCCATTCACTCAGAGTGGAATTGTCGCTTTCGGCGCGCCAATCGCGCGGTCCGTTAGCTTGACGATTCAAAATGACGGCGGCGGCAGCGCTCGGGCTTCTAAACGCAAAATCTCTTGCAAATGTCAGAAGGCGAGCATCTTCGCTCGGGATCATAACGCCCTCGGCGATGAGCTTATCGCGAAGATGCCGATAATTGTTATGCGCAAATTCTTTATGTGCATTCGCGCTGGACCCGGCGAGAACAATGAAGTTCCCGTCGACAATTACAGCTTGTGCAGCAGCCCCCGTAGGATGGCTCAATTCAAACCTCTCACGAAGGTCGGCCTCTGAAGAACTGGTCGCCATTTTCGCAGACACCGGCGGACGCAAGGCGTTGAAACCCAGAACTGGCAAGAGAATACAAAGCTGACTCAGAAACTTCGAAACGTCCACAAGATCAGCTTCGCCCAGAACACCGGCGGCTTCGTCGGGAGAATTCCCATTGTCGAGCGCGACGTGCCCCCCCTGCTTTGCAAGTTGGATCATCTTCGATTCGAGCGCCATGTAATGAGCCGAAGTGAAGCTGAAATCGGAGGTGGAGATAATCGCAACGCGAACCCACCAGTCCTTCTCGCGTTGATGTTTCGTCAGACGGGTGCTGAGTTTTCGGGCCTGCCCGATATAGGCCGTTGGTAAGGCTTCTTCTGCGTCCGGATCCGATTGCAGTATGTAGCAACCGGCCCGATCTGCCTCCGGTCGCTCCATCAAGCGCGGCAGATCGAGATTGGAAGCAACCACAACCGAACCGGTCCAATTCGGTATACTGGCCACGACAAGGCCGTTCGGTGAACCATCGACCAAGAACAACTTGATCGACTGGCCGATTACATCCGAAGGCAAAGCGTTCACTCCGCCGCCTCCGCCGCCGTTTCGCCGGCCATCATCAGGCCGAGTTCGCCTTCGGACGTGTCGGGGCTGCGCTCGCCGACGACGCGGCCCGCGCACATCACGAGGATGCGGTCGGACAGGGCGCGGATTTCGTCGAGTTCGACGGAAACGAGCAGAACCGCCTTGCCGGCGTCGCGCATCTCGATGATGCGCTTGTGGATGAATTCGATGGCGCCGACATCGACGCCGCGCGTCGGCTGGCCGATGAGAAGCACGGCGGGGTCGCGCTCCATCTCACGCGCCAGAACGACCTTCTGCTGGTTGCCGCCGGAGAAATTGGCGGTCTTCAGATCGGCCGAGGGCGGGCGAATGTCGTAGGCCGCGATCTTTTCCTTCGCTTCCGCGCGCATGGCCGAAACGCTCAAGAACGGCCCCTTCGCATAGGCGGGGTCGCGGTGATAGCCGAGAATGGCGTTCTCGTATTCCTTGAAGGGCAGGACGAGGCCCATATGGTGCCGATCCTCCGGCACATGGGCGAGCCCGCGCGCGCGAAGGCCGGCGGGGTCCATGTCGCGCTTCAGGTCCAGCGCCTCCCCGTTCAGCCGCAGCGTGCCGCTTTCCGCCGCCCGAATGCCCGACAGCGCTTCCAGAAGCTCCGACTGGCCGTTGCCCGCCACGCCCGCGATGCCGACGATCTCGCCCGCGCGCAGGCTGAACGACACGTCGTCCACCATGGTGACGCCGCGCCCGTCCCGCACGGTGAGGTTGCGCACTTCGAGAAGCGGAGCCTTCGGCGCGGCCTCGCCCTTTTCGACGCGCAAGAGCACGCGCCGACCGACCATGAGTTCGGCGAGTTCCGCCGCGCTGGTCTCTGATGTCTTGACCGTCGCGACGATCTCGCCGCGCCGCATGACGGAGACATTGTCGGTGACGGCCAAGATCTCGCGCAGCTTGTGCGTGATCAGGATGACGGTCTTTCCCTCGTCGCGCAGGTGGCGGAGCACGGAAAAGAGCTGGTCGGCCTCGGCGGGCGTCAGCACGCCGGTCGGTTCGTCGAGGATCAGGATTTCCGCGCCGCGGTAAAGCGCCTTCAAAATCTCGACGCGCTGCTGAAGCCCGACGGGCAGTGTTTCCACCACAGCGTCCGGATCGATCGCCAGCCCATGCTCGCGCTCCAGACGGAGAAGCTCGGCCCGCACGCGGCGAATGCCGGGCGACAGGAGGCCCGACTGCTCGGCGCCGAGCATGACGTTTTCCACGACCGTGAAATTCTCCACCAGCATGAAATGCTGATGCACCATGCCGATGCCGGCCGCGATCGCGGCATTCGAGTCGGGGATGGAAACCGGCGCGCCGTTGACGCGAATCTCGCCCTCGTCGGCCTGATAGAAACCGTAGAGGATCGACATGAGCGTGGACTTTCCCGCGCCGTTTTCGCCGACGATGCCGTGGATCGTGCCTTTTTCCACGCGCATGTTGATGTCGCGATTGGCCTTCACGGGGCCGAAGCTCTTGGAAATACCGATCAGTTCGATCGCTGGCGCCATGCCGTTCCCGGATCTCGAAATTCCTGTTGCGCGCAAGCTTAAAGGCGGGCGCGCCTGATTGCCAGCGGGGCGACGCAACGAGGCGTGGAGCAAAAACGGCTTGAACCCCGGGCCATTGCAGGCCACCTCCTTCGGACACTTTGCCGGAGCCAGCCGCCGCCCATGTCCTCGCCCAACCCGACCCCGTCCCGCCCCCAGCCCCGCCGCCGCGCGGACTTCGGCGCCTTCGTGCCGGTCACGACCCGCTGGTCGGACAATGACGCCTACGGGCACATGAACAACGCGGCCTATTACACCTTCTTCGACACGGCGGTGACGACCTGGCTCCTGCAGCAGGGCCTGCCGACGACGCCCGGCGAGACGCTGCTTTTCGTCGCCGAAACGGGCTGCCGCTATCTCTCGGAAATCGGCTTCCCCGATCAGGTGACGGTGGGCCTTGCGATCTCGCGGCTCGGCACCTCGTCCATCGCCTATGACATCGCGCTGTTTCGCAATGACGAGGACGTGGCGTCCGCCGAAGGCATCTTCGTCCATGTGCATGTGAGCGCGGCGACGCGCCGCCCCACGCCCCTGCCCGACCAGTTGCGGACGGTTCTGGAAAGGATCGTGCGATGAGCGGATCGGAGGAACGGCTGGTCGAGCTGGAAATCCAGATCGCCCATCAGAACCGCACGATCGAGGAGCTGTCCGGCGAGATGGCGCGGCAGGGCGCGGAGCTCGACCGGCTCCGCAAGACGATGAAGGCGCTGGCCGAGCGCTTCCTGGCGCTGGAAGAGGTTGCGACGCCCCGGCCCGAGATCACCAAGCCGCCGCATTATTGAGGACCGCGCGAGCCCGTCAGGGCAGGCGCGCCACGCGCTCGGTGAGAAGTGCGAAGAAACGGTCCGCATCGCCCGAGCGCACATAGAAGGCGTTGGGCTGGCGGTCGGTCACGCGCCAGAAGTCCACCACCGTCATGCCGCGCGTCAGCGCGCTGCCGGTCTCGACCTCGACATTCACCCGCCGGCCCTCGAACAGGTCCGGCCGCAGAAGAAAGGCCGTGACGCAAGGATCGTGCAGCGGCGCGCCGTTCCAGCCATATTTCTTGAGATCATAGGTCTCGGAGAAGGTGAGCATGGCGGCCACCGCCGCGCCCGCCTTGTTGCCGATCTGCCGGAAAGCCTCGATGCGCGGCGGCGTCGAATGCATCTGATGCGTCACGTCCAGCGGCAGGACCGTGATGTCCGCACCCGAGCGGAACACGATCCCGGCCGCGTCCGGGTCCACATAGATATTGAACTCGGCGGTCGGCGTGATGTTGCCGACCTCGAAATAGGCCCCGCCCATCAGGACGACGCCCTGAAGCCGCTCGATGATGTCGGGCGCCTTGAGGAAGGCCAGCGCGATATTGGTGAGCGGGCCGAGGGCGGCGATCGTCACGGTCTTGTCCGGTAGGCGGCGCACCGTGTCGATGATGAAATCCACCGAATGGCCCTCGCGGGGCTTCGTCACGGGCTGGGGCAGATCCGGCCCGTCGAGCCCGGTCACACCGTGCACATGCTCGGCCGTGACGAGGCGATGGGCGAAAGGACGATCGGCCCCGGCATAGACCGGAATATCCGGCCGCCCGGCGAGTTCGACGAGGCGCAGCGCGTTGTTGACCGTGTGATGCAGAGGGATGTTGCCGGCGACCGCCGAGATGCCGAGCACCTCGATCTCGTCCGGCGAGCCCAGCGCGGCGAGAATGGCCACCGCATCGTCCTGCCCCGGATCGGTGTCGAAAATCACCTTGCGCATGGCGCGCTCCTTTTTCATCCGCATTCGGGCGGGCGTCTAACACTCCGCCTCCCGCTTGGCCAGAAGGCGGCCACCTCCAACGAAAACGGCCCGGAACCTCTCGGTTCCGGGCCGCCCGACACCGTCAGAAGCCTTACCTCAATAAGGGCAGGTGTTGTCCGTGTTGTAATTGTGGACCTTGATCGTGCCAGCGATGATGTCGGCCTTGGCCTTCTCGACGGCCGCCGTCATCTCGGGCGTCAGCAGCGCCTTGTTGTTGTCGTCCACGGCATAGCCGACGCCATCCTCCTTGAGGCCGAGCGTCACCGTGCCGCCCTTGAACTCGCCCTTCTTGGCGTCTTCGAAGGTCTGGTACACGGCGTTGTCGACGCGCTTCACCATGGAGGTGAGCACATGGCCGGGATGCAGCATGTTCTGGTTGGAGTCGACGCCGATGCCGAACTTGCCGGCATCCGCCGCGGCCTGGAGCACGCCGATGCCGGTCGCGCCAGCAGCGTGGAAGATCACGTCCGCGCCCTGCGACATCTGCGAGCGGGCGAGTTCGCCGCCGCGCACCGGGTCGTTCCAGGCGGCGGCCGTGGTACCCGTCATGTTTTCCAGATATTTGGCGTCCTTCTTGGCCGCCATGACACCGCCCTTGTAGCCGCAGGCGAAGTTGCGGATCAGCGGAATGTCCATGCCGCCGACGAAGCCGACCGTGCCGGTCTGCGACTTCATGGCTGCGAGCATACCGACGAGATAGGAGCCTTCCTCTTCCTTGAAGAGGATGGAGCGCACGTTCGGCAGATCCACGACCGTGTCGATGATGGCGAACTGGAGGTTCGGATATTCCTTTGCGACATTCGTCACGGCCGCCTGCTGCGCGAAGCCGACCGCGATGATGGGCGAATTTCCGTCGCGCGCGAAACGGCGCAGCACCTGCTCGCGCTGCGTCTCGTTCTGCATCTCGAACTCGCGATAGGGCGTGCCCGACTCCGCCTTGAACCGCTCGGCGCCATTGAAGGCGGCCTCGTTGAAGGACTTGTCGAACTTGCCGCCGAGGTCGAAAATGACGGCGGGCTTGAGGTCGGCCGCGAGCGCGGGGCCGGCGACGGAGGCGAGGCAGGCGGCGAAGAGGCCGGCGAGGATGGACTTCATGGGTTTCGCGCAATCCCTGTTGCTGGGGCGAGGCGCGTGGCCTCGCTCGGCTTTGGCCCGGCTTGTGGCCGCCGGACTCTTCCGATTGCGGAAACTGGCACGAAGCGCCCGCGCGCGCACCTAAAATTCGCTGTTATCCTCAACGCAACGCCGTGAATCCACGCGGCTTTGCACCTTCCCTAGACGGAAGGGGAAGCGGCGGGAGGGCGCTGCCTCGAGCATCCCGCCCACTTGCCTGTTTGGGAAGCTGACTGCCTTACTCGGCGGCAACAGCGCCCAGACCAACGGGGCAGCTCACGCCCGTCCCACCCAGACCGCAATAGCCGCGCGGGTTCTTGGCGAGATATTGTTGATGGTAGGTCTCGGCGTAGTAGAACTCCGGCGCGTCGAGGATTTCCGTCGTGATCGGGTCGCGGTGCCCGGCCTGGCGCAGGGCGTCGCCATAGGCCTCCTTCGCGCGCTCGGCCGCCTCGCGCTGGGCTTCGCTGGTGACATAGATGCCGGAGCGATACTGTGTGCCGACATCATTGCCCTGGCGCATCCCCTGCGTCGGATTGTGCGCCTCGAAGAAGACGCGCAGCAGTTCCTCGTAGGACACGCGCGAGGGATCATAGGCGACGAGCACCACCTCATTATGCCCCGTCAGGCCGGAACAGACCTCCTCATAGGTCGGGTTGGGCGTGATGCCGGCGGCATAGCCGACCGCCGTCGAGACGACGCCCGGCACCTGCCAGAACTTGCGCTCCGCGCCCCAGAAACAGCCAAGGCCGAAAATCGCCGTCTCGACGCCATCGCCGAACGGAGCCTTCAGCGGCGCGCCGTTGACGAAATGCGTCTGGGCGGTGGGGATCGGCTGCTCGCGGCCCGGCAGGGCATCGGCGCTGGAGGGCAGCTGCGTCTTTTTCAGGAAGTTCAATCCGAACATGATCGTTAGACCTTTCGTGGTGGCTCGCCCGGCCGGCGCGCGCGGGGCGCGCTTCCGGCGGCGATGAAGGCAATTCCAACAAGACCCAGAACGATCGAGGCGGGCTGACGGCCAAGCTCCGCGACAAGACGTCCTCGGTCTCCCCCGGTGAACACGGGATCGGCCGTCGGCTGCTCCGCCGCCGCCCCGTTCAGGCCCGTCAACGCCACGGTCTCGGAGATCGAGAGAAGGCGCACATTGCTGGACGCCAGCGAGCGCGCGACATCCCCCACGGCCAGAACCGCGCCGGCCGCCAGAACCAGCACCCCGAGCGTTCGCAGGCACCAAGCCAGAAACCGCATGGACCCGACCTCCCCTCGCAGCCCGCGCTCCGCCTCTTGCCGTTCGACGGAACCGACCCGAGGGCGAAGACCGCCAAGCTTTGCCTCGTTTCTCCGAGATATGGGACGCACCCCCTCGTCGCGCAATGGCGCGGAGCCGCGTCCCGCCTCTCAAGCTCGATCGCCGAAGCTTGCGCGAAGCCGGCACCGTCGCAGGCTTTTCACAAAAGCCCTTGCGAGCGTCCCGCCCCGATGATACTGCGCGCCATCGGATCGATCGCGGCGCCCCAAACGCCGGCTCCGCCCGCAGGCGGCAGGCTTCGATCCGGTCTGGAGGGGTGGCCGAGTGGTTGAAGGCGCACGCCTGGAAAGTGTGTATACGGGAAACCGTATCGCGGGTTCGAATCCCGCTCCCTCCGCCATGCTTATTTTCTGTCCCCTAGATTTCAATGGGTTACGGGCGTTTTCGTCCAACTCGCCAGTTGAGTGAGACACTTCGGCTTGCGGTCCTGCCCCGTGAGCGGTCAGGGCGCGGCCTTCCTCGCCCTTGTTCGGATAGGTCGCGTTATCGGTGATGCCGATCGCGGAGGGCGGGAGGCCGAAAGTGCGAGAGATGACGAGACCGGAAATCTTTCCGGCCGTTCAGACGCTCGCTGTCCTTGTTCGAGATGGTGCAGAAGGCTGGCGATCCTCCATTCGCGCTTGGCGAAGGAGGTCAGGCCGAGCCGCATCTCGCCTTGGAGCACCGGACAGAGAGCATGGTGCGTGGCGGGCGCGATCCCCTCCCTCGCTGAAGCGGTGCGGCTTGAGCGGCATGGCCGCCAGGGTTTCAGCAATGAGGCGGATGCAGGCGAGCGCCGTGATCACCGCCTCCTCGCAACCCGGCCACGCGAGGACGATCGAAACCTCATGCAGCTCAATGGCGCACAGCTCGCGCCTGTCGCCGGTGCAGTGCTCGTCCATTGCGTCGAAGCGGAAGGACCTGCCGCCGAGATCACCCCGCCCGGCCAGCGCCAGAACGTCCGGCCACGCGCATCTCCCGAAAGACCAAGCCTCCCGCTTCGGGTGCGGCCAGGAACCCGGCCGGGGTCATGATCGATCAGGGCGAGCATGTCGCGGCCGGACCGCAGCGAAGCGGCGAAAGCGCCCGCCCGGATCGTCTGCGAGACGCGCTTGCCGATACGGGCCTCGATCCCGAAGGATGCGGCGTAGCCCTCCAGCTGCCGCCCGCGCCCGGACTTCGACCGGCACGGCTCGACGTTCGAACGTCGCCGCATCCATCTGCAATTTTCCGCGTGTGCGAAAGCCTTCGGTTCGCGGACCACGCCGTCCGCGTCGAGGACGGCATGGATGAGGACGCTTGATCGGCCCCATGCTGGAAGCCCGCGCCTGAAGACGGAAGAAGTTCCAATGCCCAAGGGGCAACGGCATCCGGCGGTGCTGAAGCAGGCAAACCTTCGGGAACAGCCGATCATTCGCGGATCCGTTCTGGCGCAGACATGTCCCTTGCGGAAGGGGGCGAGGTAAGCTCGCTTATGGTCTCGGGTCTGCCCCGTGGCACGGCTAGGGCGTGCCACAGATCGAGCGGCCTCGCTCATTTCGATCCCATCATGGGAAGGCCCGATCGGGTCGATCCCGAAGAGAGGCGTGACAGCCAAGGGCCACGGGTCAACCAGAGCGAGACCTCAGCTCAGAAGCGCTTGACCCAACACGCCGGATGGGGAAATCCCGATCACGACGATCCAATTGGCTATTCGAAACAGACCCTTCGTGGAGCGCCGATCCGCCTACAACATGTTCTCCACTCTCTCCCACGCATGGGAAAGATGGCGGGTGAGGATTTCGGCGAGCGCGGGACCGTCGCGCTTTTCCAGGGCCACGATCATCTCTTCATGCTCGGCAACGGCCGCCGCCCATTTTTCCGCACCCTCATGCGCGATGAAACGCACGCGCTTCAGTCGCATCTGCAACCCGGCATGGACATGGGCGAGAGCCGAATTGCCGCTGAGTTCGACGATCCGCGTGTGGATCTCCTGGTTGAGCTTGTAATAGGCCAGCCGGTCGCCGGCCCGATATCGCTCCATCATGGCGTCGTGCGCGCGTCGGACGGCGGCGATGCCCGCGTCCGTGCCGGCCTCGCAGGCGAGGCGGCCGGCGAGGTGCTCCAACTCGCGGATCACGACCAGCATGTCGTGGACGTCCTTGCGGTCGAAGCGCCGCACGGTGGCGCCGCGACTGGGGATCAGCTCCACCAGCCCTTCGCTCGCCAGATACTTGATCGCCTCGCGCAAAGGCGTGCGCGACACCCCGAGCTGTTCGCCGAGCTGGCCCTCGTGCAACCGGGTGCCGGGCTCCAGCGCGCCTTCGATGATCATGTCGCGCAACCGCCCGACGATCGTGTCGTGCAGCGAGGTGCGTGAGA
Source organism: Aureimonas sp. D3 (assembly GCF_001463805.1). Taxonomy (NCBI): domain Bacteria; kingdom Pseudomonadati; phylum Pseudomonadota; class Alphaproteobacteria; order Hyphomicrobiales; family Aurantimonadaceae; genus Aureimonas; species Aureimonas sp. D3. The sequence goes on from NZ_BBWM01000058.1 coordinate 145,736, forward strand.
TGCGCCCCATGTCCGAACCGGCCGCGCCGTCGCTCGGGCGCGGTGCCGACACCGTTTCGCTCATCGTTCCTCCCTGCGGCAGACGCCTGCGCCTTCTCATCCGTCAATCACCACAAACGCACGACACCGTCAAACCGGAATTATGTATGCAGAATACAAAAGGCTTGATGCGTGTGTTCAGATGGGTTAGCGATAGCGCCACGCTTCATACGGGAGGACTGGGAATGGCTTTTGCGACCAACGGCACCGAGCGTCCGATCGTGGCCCTCGCCATGGGCGACCCCGCCGGCATCAGCCCGGAACTCACCGCCATGCTGCTGGCCGATCCCGAGACCAACGAGCGCGCGCGCGTCGTGGTCTTCGGCGACCGCCGCATTCTCCATCGCGGCGCGAGTGAGGCCGGCGTGACGCTCGATCTCGGCGAGGCCGCCGACGCCACATCGATCGGCGACGGCTCGCGGCCCGTCATGGTCGATCTGAAGAATCTGGCGGTCGAGGACGTGCGCCGGGGCGAGGCGACGCTGGAGGGCGGCACCTTCGCCACCACCAATTTCCGCCGCGCGCTGGAAATGGCCCATGCCGGCCAAGCCGACGCCGTGATCTTCACGCCTTTCAACAAGCAGGCGATGCGCTTCGCCTATCCCGGCTACGACGACGAGATCCGCTTCGTGGTCGACGTCACGGGCTTTTCAGGCAAGGTGCGCGAGTTCAACGTTCTAGAGAAGGTCTGGAACGCGCGCGTCACCTCGCACATCCCCCTGAAGGAGGTGTCGGACCACCTGTCGGTTGAGGCGATCCTGGCCGAGGTGAAGCTCACCCACGACTGCCTCAAGCAATCCGGCGTCACACGCCCGCGCATCGCGATCAACGGGTTGAACCCGCATGCCGGCGACGGCGGCGCTTTCGGCATGGAGGAGATCGAGATCATCGAGCCCGCCGTGCGCGCCGCGAAGGAGGCCGGCTACGAGGTGGACGGGCCGTTCCCGGCCGACACCGTGTTCCTGCGCGCCCTGAAGGAAGGCTGGCACGCGGTGCTCACCATGTATCACGATCAGGGCCAGATCGCGATGAAGCTGATGGGCTTCGACAAGGGCGTGACCATGATGGGCGGCCTGCCGTTCCCGCTCTGCACCCCCGCCCACGGCACGGCCTACGACATCGCCGGCAAGGGCAAGGCCGATCTGGGCGCGACGCGCGAGGCTTTCCGCCTGGCGGTACGCATGGCCAACCAGCGCCGCGCGCTGGCCGCCGCTGCCGAATAGGCGAAACGTTCCGAACAGGCGGGGGGAGAGAAACCGCATGTCAGAGGCAAACGGGCGCAAGTTCGATCGAACCAACTGGCCGATCGCGGCCGCGATGATCCAGTATCCCGGCACCCTGCCGGACGGCCGGTCCACGCAGGACCAGTCGGCGGAGGAATGGTCGGCGACGCTCGCCGACGTCGCGGATGCGGGCTTCACCGAACTCGACCCGACGGACGGCTGGCTGCGCATCGCCGACCTCGAACCCTCGCGTCTCGCCGAGTTCATGGGCGTCGTCGCCTCGCATGGGCTGACGATCCCTGCGATCTCGACCGCGCGCAAGAACCTGATCGATCCGGCTCTGGGCGAGGCGCATGTCGCCTATGGGCACCGCGTCCTCGACACGGCGGCCAAGGTCGGGGCGAGCGCCGTCTCCTTCGGGTTCTTCGGTCCGCTCAACGACGCGCAGAAAAAGGCGCTCTGGTTCTGGACCGTGCAGGGCGAGCGCAATCCGACCGACCCGGACACCTGGGCGCTGGCGGTCTCGCGCCTGCGCGATCTCGGCCGCCACGCGAGCGACCTCGGGCTCGAAATTTCGCTGGAAATGTACGAGGACACGTTGATCGGGACCGCCGACGGCGCGGTGCGCTTGGTGACCGACGTCGATCTGCCGAACGTGAAGATCAATGCCGACATCGGCAACCTCATCCGCCTCCATCGCCCGGTCGAGCCCTGGCAGGCGATGATGGAGAAGATCGCGCCCTTCGCCGGCTTCTGGCACGTCAAGAACTACACGCGCATCGAGGACGAGACGACGGGCGCGGTCATGACCGCGCCGGCACCGCTCGAATTCGGCACGATCAATTACCGCACCGCCATCCGCATGGCTCTGGCGCACGGCTTCCGCTCGCCCTTCCTGGTCGAGCACTACGGCGGCGACGGCCTGTCGATCAGCGCCACCAATCGCGATTATCTTCGCCGCATCCTTCCGCGACCGGAAACCACGGCATGACTCTGATCCACGACGAACCCGAACGCTTTGCTTCGAGCGCCCTCGAAGGCTTCTGCGACATCCATTCTCATCTGGTGCACCCCGTGCGGGGCGGCGCGGTGCGGGCGACCGAGACGCCGCAAGGCAAGGTCGCCCTCGTGATCGGCGGCGGCTCGGGCCATTATCCCGCCTTCGGCGGCTATGTCGGCGTCGGGCTGGCGGACGCGACGGTGGCAGGCGACGTCTTCGCCTCGCCCTCGACGGAATCGGTCGCTCGCATCTGTCGGCAAGCCCATCGCGGCGGCGGCATCGTCCTCGGCTTCGGCAATTATGCCGGCGACGTTCTCAATTTCGGCGCGGCGGCGACCCGCCTGCGTGACGAGGGCATCGACGTGCGCGTCATCGCCGTCACCGACGATGTAGCGAGCGCCCCGAAGGAGACGCCGGCTCTGCGCCGGGGCGTCGCGGGCGACGTGCCCGTGTTCAAGATTGCGGGCGCGGCGGCGGAAGCCGGCCTCTCGCTGGACGAGGTGGAGCGGCTGGCACAGCTCGCCAACGCGCGCACCCAGTCCTTCGGCATCGCCTTTTCCGGCTGCACGCTGCCGGGCGCGAGCGCTCCCCTCTTCACGGTGGAGAAGGGCATGGTCGCGGTCGGCCTCGGCATCCATGGCGAGCCGGGCATCCGCGACGAGACGGCGATGCTGGCCAAGGATCTGGCCAACCTCCTGGTCGAGCCGCTGCTCGCCGAGCGGCCCGAAGGCGCGAGCGGGCGGGCGGCCATGCTCCTCAACGGGCTGGGCGCGACGAAATACGAGGAGCTGTTCGTTCTCTGGACGCATGTCGCTCGTCGCCTGCGCGGCGCGGGCCTGACGCTCGTGCAGCCCGAGGTCGGCGAATTCGTCACCTCGCTCGACATGGCCGGCTGCTCGCTGACGATCACCTGGCTCGACGACGAGCTGGAGCCGCTATGGCTCGCCCCGGCTCATGGCGCGGCCTTCCGGCGCGGCCATGTCGAACCGCGCGCCGTGGCTGGAAAGCCGGTCGAGCCGGACGCGGAGGCGCCGCGGTTTCCGCCCGCTTCGGACGCCTCGCGCGAAAGCGCTCGCCGCGCCTGTGCGATCGTCGAGCGGCTGGCCGCCGTGCTGGCCGACGCCGAGGAGGAACTCGGCCGCATCGATGCCGTGGCCGGCGACGGTGACCATGGGCAGGGCATGCGGCGCGGCTCGTTTGCCGCCGCTGAGGGCGCGCGCAAGGCCCTCGCCGCCGGGGCTGGGGCGGGCTCGCTGCTCGCCCATGCCGGCGACCGCTGGGCCGACACGGCGGGCGGCACGTCCGGGGCGATCTGGGGGCTTCTCCTGCGCGGCTTCGGCACGGCGCTGGGCGACGAGGCGGGTGTCGATGCGGCTGCCGCATCGCGCGGCATGATCGCGGCCCGCGAGGCGGTGATGACGCTCGGGCGGGCCAAGCCCGGCGACAAGACGCTGGTGGATGCGCTCGTGCCCTTCGTCGAGACGCTGGAGGCCGAGGTGACGCGCGGTGCCGGGCTGCGCGACGCCTGGAGCACGGCCGCCGAGGCCGCCACGCGCGCCGCCGAGGAGACTGCCAAGCTCACGCCCCGGCTCGGGCGCGCCCGGCCGCTCGCGGCCAAAAGCATCGGGCATCCCGATGCCGGCGCGGTCTCGCTCGCGCTCTGCGCCCGCACAGTGGGCGACGTTCTCAAGGCCGGATAGCCGGCCTTCCCTTCTTCACTTCAACGATCCGTCTGGGAGGCATGATCCATGAAGCTTTTCGCGACCACCGCACTCGTCACCCTCGCCCTTGCCGCGCCCGCCATGGCGCAGTGGGCGCCGACCAAGCCCGTCGAGTTCATCGCGGCGGGCGGTGCGGGCGGGGGCACCGACCAGTTCGCGCGCCAGATCCAGGCGGCGATCGCCAAGGAGAACCTGTCGCCCACCAATGTCGTCGTCTCCAACAAGGGCGGCGGCTCGGGCGCCGAAGCGTTCATCTACGGCGCCGGCTCCAAGGGCGACGAGCACAAGCTCATCCTCGGCACCTCCAACGAGTGGCAGCTGCCGCTCGTCACGCGCCTCGGCTACAAGTCCGAGGACCTGACGCCGATCGCGACCTTGGCGGTGGACGAGTTCGTGGTCTGGGTGCAGGCGAACAGCCCCTACAACACGATCACCGATCTCGTTGAGGCCGGCAAGGCGACGCCCGGCAAGATCCGCTTCGGCGGCTCGCAGTCCAAGGACGTCGATCAGACGCTGGTGCGCCGCATCGAGGCCGCAACGGGTGCGAAGTTCCTCTACATCCCGTTCAAGTCGGGCTCGGAAGCCGCCGTGCAGCTCGCGGGCAATCATATCGACGGCAACACCAACAACCCGGCCGAGAATGTCGGCCAGTGGCGCGCGGGTCAGGCGAAGCCGCTTTGCGTCATGTCGGACCAACGCATGGCCGACACGACCAAGGTGACGGACACGATGTCCTGGAACGACATCCCGACCTGCCGCGAGCAGGGCCTGCAGGTGGATGCCTACCAGATGCCCCGCACGGTCTTCGCGCCCGCCGGCGTACCCACTGAGGCGGTCGCCTGGTACACCGATCTCCTGAAGAAGGTCTCCGACACGCCGGAGTTCAAGGCCTATCTCAAGAACACCTCGCAGACCGCTCGCTTCATGACCGGCGACGAGTTCAAGTCCTACATCGCCACCGATGTCGAGCGCTCGCGCAAGCAGTTCGAAGCGGACGGCTGGCTCGTCAACTGAGCGACCGATCGACAACCGGGGCGGTCGCGATCGGCCGCCCCGACTTTTGAAGCGGACATCGCAAGGGAGGACGCGCGATGGTCACACGCCGTCATATCGAAGTGGGGACCGGCTTGTCGGCGGTGCTTCTCGGGCTCGTCACGGCCTATGGCAGCCTGGAGAACGGCATCGGCTGGACGGATTTCGGACCGTCGGCCGGCTATTTCCCGTTCCGCATCGGCGTGATCCTCGCGATCCTCGGCCTCGTCATCGCCGTCAAATACGGCCTGACGGGCCGCCGCCGCGCGCCCGCCAATCTGGAAGCCCAGGCAGCCGGTGCAGCCGCCGCGCTGCACGAGCCCACGGGCCTCGACGAGCGGTTTCTGGAAGACGGTGCGCTCGGGCGCATCGCATCGGTTTTCGTGCCGACGGCTGTCTCGGCCGCGCTGATCCCCTGGCTCGGCATCTATCTCTCCGGCGCGCTCTTCCTCGTCTTCTCCATGATGACGCTCGGCAAGGTCGGCGCCGCGAAGGCCACGCTGATCTCGGTCGCCACCATGGCCGTGTTCTTCGTCACATTCGAATTCTGGTTCCAGGTGCCGCTGGCCAAGGGCGTCGTCATGCCCTTGCTCGGCATCTACTGAGGAGGCGCTCGCCATGGCCGATATCGCCAATCTCCTGCACGGCTTCTCCGTCGCCTTCTCCTTCTACCATGTCGCCCTCATCGTCATGGGCGTCCTGCTCGGAATTCTGGTCGGCGTGCTGCCGGGCCTCGGCGCGCCGAACGGCGTGACGCTGCTCCTGCCGCTCACCTTCACGATGGAGCCGGTCTCGGCGATCATCCTCCTCTCGTCGATGTACTGGGGCGCGCTGTTCGGCGGCTCCACCACCTCGATCCTCTTCAACATTCCCGGCGAGCCCTCGTCGGTCGCCACCACCTTCGACGGCTATCCGATGGCCAAGCAGGGCCGCGCGACGGAAGCGCTCTCGACGGCCTTCTTCTCGGCGGGCATCGGCGCGCTGACGGGCGTCGTCGTCATCACGCTTCTCGCCGGTTGGATCGCGCAGTTCGCGCTTCAGTTCTCCAGCCCCGAATTCTTCGCGATCTACCTTCTCGCCTTCTGCTCCTTCATCGGGCTCGGCGGCGGCGATCCGATGAAGGCGGCGGTGTCGCTGCTCGCGGGCCTCGCCTTCGCCACGGTCGGCATGGACACCGTGTCGGGTGAACTCCGCCTCACCTTCGGCTGGCCGGACCTCCTGCGCGGCATCTCCTTCCTCGTCGCCGTGATCGGCCTCTTCGGCATCGGCGAGTTGCTCCTCACCGTCCAGGAGGAGCTGAAGTTCAAGGGCGTCTCCTCGAAGATCGAGGTGCGCGAGATCTTCAAGGCGCTCGCCCGCCTGCCGCATTATTGGGTGACCTTCGTGCGCTCGGCGCTCGTCGGCGTCTGGATGGGCATCACGCCGGGCGGGCCGACGGCGGCCTCCTTCATGAGCTACGGCCTCGGCCGCCGCTTCGGAAAATACGGCAGGAACTTCGGCAAGGGCGAACCCGAAGGCGTCATCGCGCCTGAGGTCGCCGACCATTCGGCCGGCACCTCGGCGCTCCTGCCCATGCTCGCGCTCGGCGTGCCGGGCTCGGCGACGGCGGCGGTGATGATGGGTGGCCTGATGATCTGGGGCCTCCAGCCCGGCCCGCTCCTCTTCGTCGAGCAGCCCGATTTCGTCTGGGGCCTCATCGCCTCGATGTATCTCTCCAACGTGATCGCCGTGGTGCTGGTGCTCGCCACCGTGCCGCTCTTCGCCTCGATCCTGCGCATTCCCTTCGGCATCATCGGCCCGATCATCATCGTGGTCTGCCTGATCGGCGCCTATACGGTGGCGAACGCCGAGTTCGACGTGATGATGGCGGTCGCCTTCGGCATCGTCGGCTATGTCTTCAAGCGGCTGGACTACCCGATCGCCCCGCTGGTGCTCGCCATGGTGCTGGGCGACAAGGCCGAGGACGCGTTCCGCCAGTCGATGCTCTATTCCGGCGGGTCGCTGTCGATCTTCTGGTCCAACGGGCTCGTCAGCACGCTGATGGCGCTGGCCCTCCTGCTTCTGGCCTGGCCGCTGATCTCAAAGGCGATGCAGCTGGTCAGACCGGCACAGGCCGCTTGAGGGGGCACGGCGACTGTCATGTGCAAGGGGCGCGGGAGATGATCCCGCGCCCCTTTCCGTCGAATTGGGTCGCAATCTGGCAGGACGCTCTGCGGCAGGCCACGGGTGGACGACCAGCGGGTTCCCGGCGGCATCATCTTCGCCAACCGCAACGGTCTGCGCTGGCGTGACACGCCCAAGGACTATGAGCCCGCAAAGACGCTCCACAACCCTTGGAAGCGTTGAGGCGAAGAAGGTGTCTTCGTCCGAATGATGGAAGGTCTGGCCGCAGTCGGCGCCGATCCCAGGACCATCATGATCGACGCACCGACCTGAAGGCCCATCGTGCGGCGTCGAGCCCTGCGCTCAAAAAAGAGGTCTCGGTCACCTGATCGGTCGGACATAAGGCGGCATGAACACCAAGCTCCATGCTGTCGCCGATGCGAACGGTCGCCCGCTCAGCTCCTTCTTGACCGCTGGACACGTCAGCGACGATACCGGCCCGGCAGCCTTGCTTGACGATCTGCCCGAGGCAATGGCTGCTGGGTGATCGCGGCTATGATGCTGACTGGTTCCCGGACGCTCTGGCGGCGAAGAGCATCAAGCCCTGTATCCTAGGGCGCACGTCGCGCAACGCGCCGGTGGGCTATGACAAACGCCGCTACATCAGACGCAACCGCATCGAGAGCATGTTCGGGAGACTGAAGGACTGGCGGCGCGTTGCAACCCGCTACGATCGCTGTCCGCCCGTCTTCTTCTCAGTCATCGCGCTGGCTGCCACCCTACTCTTCCGGTTCTAAGCTATGAGTCCCCTACCTAACTTGGCTGTTGTGCGACACGCTTTGCTTTGTTGCTGGCGCTTGTTCTGCGCCAGACCTTGCCCCTGTTGTCATGGGAGCTTTCGGGTCTTCTGGTTCTGCCCTATGCCGCGCACATCGCCCTCATGTTGAGCCGCGCGGCCTGGCCGAAGCCATGGCCGGGCCGACGCGACAGGCCCGGCCTTTTGTCAGCGCGAATGTTCGAGCGCGTCGGTGGCCTCGGCGGCAGGGCGCTTGACGGTTTCCGCCACGCGCCCGTGGCCGCTGATCTCGCGCCCGGCATCGGCCGCAAAGCGCAGGTTCCAGATCGTCGCCGCCAGCGAGATCACCACCACCACGGCGAAAGCCGCCGAGAAGTCGGAGAGTTCGGGCGTCTCGTGCTGGCGCAGGCCCATCGAGCCATGCAGCGCCAGCGCCGCCACGCAGATGCCGAGCGAGAGCATGAGCTGCTGGAAGGTCGTGTAGAAGCTCGTCGCCGAGCTCATCTGCGCAGGCGCGATCCGGTCATAGGCCACGGTGTTGTAGGCGGTGAACTGGAAGGACATGGAGAAGCCGCAGCAGACCAGCACGCCGAAGATCATGGGCAGCGGCCAATCCGGCCGGAAAAAGGCGCAGGTGCCGTAGAGCAGCGCCGCGACGATGCCATTGGCCGCCAGCGCCGTGCGAAAGCCGAAGCGGCGCAGGACCTTCGGCGCGACGGCCTTCATCATCAGCGAGCCGATGGCGGTCGCGATCGTGACGAGGCCGCTCGTCGCCGCCGACAGGCCGAAGCCGAGCTGCATCATCAAGGGCAGGAGGAAGGGATGCGCCCCTTGCGTGATGCGCGTCAGCGACCCTGCGATGACCGAGGTGCCGAAGGAGGGCACGCGCATCAGACGCGGATCGAGGAGCGGTGCGGGATGGGTCTTGGCATGGCGCAGATAGAGCACACCGGCAACGACGCCGACGGCGATCAGCGAGGCGGCCATCCAGCCCTCGTCGGCGCGGCTGGCGCTCTCGAAGCCGAACAGGAGCGAGCCCAGCGAAATGCCGGACAGGACCATGCCGAGCGCGTCGAACGGCCCGGTGCGCTCGCCCTTGGTCTCCTCGATGAAGAGACTGACGAGAACCATGCCGAGAAACCCGATCGGCAGGTTGATGTAGAAGATCCAGCGCCAGTCGGCATAGGTGACGATGAGACCACCGACGGGCGGCCCGAGAATGGGACCGATCAGGGCGGGCACGAGCAGCCAGGACATGGCCGAGACGAGATCGCGTCGCTCCACCGAGCGCAGAAGCACGAGCCGCCCGACCGGCATCATCATGGCCCCGCCGAGACCTTGCAGCAGCCGGGCGAAGACAAGGAATGTCAGCGAGGGCGCCTGCGCGCACAGGACAGAGCCGAGCACGAAGACGCCGATGGCGGCGCGAAACACGGTGCGCGAGCCCCAGCGATCGGCCACCACGCCGCTGACGGGAATGAACACCGCGAGGCTGATGAGATAGGAGGTGAGCGCAATGCTCATGGAGGGCGCATCGACGCCGAAATCGCGCGCCATCGTGGGCAGAGCCGTCGCGAGGATCGTGGCGTCGAGCTGCTCCATGAACATGGCGCTGGCGACGATCAGGGCGATGGTGCGGAAATTGCGCCGGGCAGGCGCGGCGTCGAGACGCTCGACGCTGGATGAGGAAACCGACATGGGATCGAGACGAACGCTTCACGGGCGGCGATGAGCCGGGCCGCCAGACGGCGTGACACCTTCGAAGGAAATCGCAAGCCGGACATACGGCGTCGCACCGTCCCTGACCAGCCCCTTTTCGCTCACAATCCTCGCGGGCACGATTTTCGCCGCGAGCGAGGCGCCGGATTGCAGGCCCTCGTCCGTGCGTTCGCGCGAGGCACGCCTGGCAGACGGAACACTCGTATCCCGCTCATGGAGCCGCTCGGCGCTCAGCCAACAGCGCACACGAAAAAGCCGCTGGGGATTTCACCCAACGGCTCCAGCGTCTCCACGGGGGAGAACGGCCCTGCATTTCACCTCGCCAGTACATCCGTGGTCGGACGATCTACGGGGCCTGACAACGCATCGACCTTTCGGGACGCGCCGTTGATCCTAAAATGGTTGAGACACCTCTCCCCTTCAAGGGGTGCCTCGAAACATCGGTGTCACGGCCGGCGGATCGTGTCGAGACTATCGCTCGCGGGGCCTTGCCCCACATCCGAGGGCTTCGGCGCGTTCGGCCTCTCGGCATGGTCCTGCTGGGTGTCCGGGCTGCCCGGATCGGCCTCGGGGTCGGTGAACTTGCCGACATTGACGAGATCATTGTCGAGGCCTTCGAACTCGTCGGCGATCGCCGCTTCCTCGCGCTTGTCCGCGTCTTCGCGCCTATCGTCACTTTTTCTCGTATCGGACATGATCGGCTCCTGACATTTCCTTGAAAGACCAAGAGCCGGGAGCGCCAAAGCGTTCCCTTCTGTTCTCGGCGCGCGTGTTCCCGAGGCTGACTTTGGCGGAAGAACGGGGCCGTTCGTGGCGGCCCCGCTCTTCCCCTCTCGCACCGTGTCAGACGCGAGACGCGCCAAGCTCCGACGTTTCGAGCGTCTCGCCAGCGTCCGAGATCGTGGTCACGCGGGGGCCGTCGGCGTCGATGATCTGTTGAAGACCGTTCATCACGGCGCAATAGGCGGGAACCTCAGCACCTGCGAGATTGACGCGCTCCAGAAACTTCTGGGCTGCGGCGGCCGCGTCCTTGTTCAGCATGAGCTTTCCTATCCTCTGGATTCGACCAATTTTGGGAGAGGGGCACATCCTGCGATGTGCCCCGGGGTTCGCGCGTCGGGAGAACGAGGGCTTAGTTCGTCCAGGCCTCGGACGGATCGATCAGGCCATGGGCGCGAAGAACCGTGATGATCGCGTTGATGACGTTGTTCTTCGTGTCGTTGTTGGTCGACCCGGCGTTGATCTTGGGCACGTTGGTCTGACGCTGGCTCAAGACACGCTGGCCATTGACGCGAACGGCATCCTGCGAGGCGCCGCTGCCCTGCGTGAACAGCAGGAGCGGAACGCCATTGCCCGAAACACCGATCTGGATGCCGTCATTGACGCCCTGCACGGCGCGGGGATTGTTGTAACCGCCCCACTGGAGCCGCTGTCCATAGCCCATGAACAGGACCGCATCCGCCTCGAAGGCCGCTTCGTCCACCTTCAGGCCGTATTTGAAACGGTTGTTCACGTAGGCGCCCGGCGCGTTGCGCAGCCGGATGCCGCCGATCAAACGATCCTGCAGGTCCGAACTCTGGATGCGGATGGCTTCACCATCCGTCGCGGCGGCCGTCTGGCCGACGATGGCACCGGCCTCGAAGTTCAAGCCGGTATAGAAGCCGTTGTCGCCGCCATTCACGGCCTTGCCGATCGACACGCCCGTCGACATGCGATTTCCAGCAGCGGACGTATCGGTCATGTTGATGCGAAGGGCCTGCGCACCTCCATCCCAGCCGGGATCGACGCCTTGGTTGAGGCCGTTCAATTCCATGACGTGCCAGGGCGTGCGGGTCTGGTTGTAATTGTTCGTCTGGCCCCAGTAGGCCCAGCCGCGCCCCCCGGCGCTGTTGGTCGAGATTGTCACCCGCGAATGCATGCCGACGAGATCGTTGCTGCCGCCGTCATGATGGCCATAGGCCGAGACAACGGCCGTATAGCTGTCGCCGGATACCTTCCTCATCGCGAAATGAGCGCAGCCGGCATCCCAAATGCGGCCGCTCGCGGCATTCTGCGAGGCGCTGGAAACCTTCTCGACATAGATGATCGGATCCCACGTGTCGGACGGCGCCGACTGGGTGCCCATATAGACCCCCATACCACGAGCATTGTTATAGGTCGCCGCATTGGTCTGGTCGTACATCGACTTGACCTGCTGGACACCGAAGTCGCCAGGACCAAGGTAGACCGGGCGGTTCGGACCGCCCGCAGCGGAACGCGCGGACACCATCGCCGACTGATTTGCCGCCGAGCTGGCGCCCGATACGACTCCATGATCCTGCCCGTCCGTCATTCTCCAAGTCATGCTCTCATCTCCTTTTGAATGAACGTGTCGTCAGCTCAGATCCCGTCAGGATCTATCCAGACGACGTCGCGCGTCGAAGAACTCATTTTGAAACGACTGTCTTGGCATCGACGATGTTGCTCTATCCGTGGCCAAATCGCCTGGCTGGGAAAGCAACCTACGTCGGATGGTGGCGTCGTCGCCCGTGTACAGACAGCAAGTCCACGAGACTGATTATCGCCGGGGAGCGGGTCGATCGCTTCTTCAACAGAGGCTTCGTCATCCCCGCTTCCTTTCGCATCCCGCCATCCACACCAGGGACGATGCCATCAAAAAGCGAATTTGAAAAGGATTATCTTCCTATAATCGTATAAATAGGAACAAATGCTTATTCGCCATCGCATTATGGCCGCCGGCCTTGATGAGGAAGGACGTCTTTGCACCGGCTGCATAGGCAGACGTTGAGACGGACCGTCGTCACTCGCGGGATGCTCGGGACTCAACTATGCCCCGTCGCAAGGCGAGCGCCCTCCGGTGGGTGATCAAAGTCTGGGATGGAACAGCTAGCGCGGATCATCGGATGGGCTGCAGTTTGCCGGTTACCATTCGGTTCTGGAAAAGGGGAAGCGAGCGTGGGAGACGTCATGCGCAGGCAATGCGAACGTCCGCTATGGCCGACCTGCGACCCGGCAAGCACGACAAGCATGGGAACGACATGAGCGACCACAAAAAGGGCGTATGGGTTCAAACCCGTTTGATCCCCTTTCCTCAGTCTATCAGCCCGGAGGCCCGCGCCAATCTCGAGCGAGGGGTAAACGACGATGGGGTTCCGCTGAATGCGCTCCATACGATGCCGCCAACCGACGATCATGCCGCCTGGATGACGATCAAGGCAGCGGCGGATGGACACTATGCTGCGGCGGTGAAAGGGCTCGCCGGCACGCTGCGGGCAGACGTCCAGACGGTTCGAACCGGTGACGCCACTCTTCACGTGGCAACGCCCGAAACGCTGCTGAAGCCGGATTGCGCTTATGTGGATTTCCACGGCGGAGCACTGGTGTTTGGCGGCGGAGAGGCATGCCGCGCGCAGGCGCGGATGCAGGCAGATCAGCACGGGGCGCTTTGCTACGGTGTCGATTACAGGATGCCGCCCGAGCATCCGTACCCTGCGGCGGTGGACGACGCCATCGCGGCGTATCGCTATGTGTTGGAACGGCACGCAGCATCGCGCGTCATCGTCGGCGGCCGATCAGCGGGCGGCAACATAGCGGCGGCGATGCTTCTGCGCGCCAAGGATGAAGGCCTGCCTCTGCCCGCAGGGCTGATCCTTCTCTCCCCACAGGTCGATCTGACCGAGTCCGGCGACAGCTTCCAAGTCAATCAGATGGTCGATGTGGTGCTGCCCGGATCGCTGATGCGCAACAACGAGTTGTATGCCGGCGGCGCCGATCTGTCCCACCCCGACCTCTCGCCCTTGTTCGGAAATCTTTCAGGTCTTCCGCCCACATTCCTCCAATCGGGCACGCGTGACCTTTTCCTGTCCAACGCGGTACGAATGCACCGGGCGTTGCGCCAGGCGAAGGTGGACGCCGAGTTGCATGTCTTCGAGGCTATGCCGCATGGTGGTTTCCAAGGGAACACACCCGAGGACCAAGACTTGGCGGCGGAGGTATCGCGCTTCATCGACGCCCGCTGGAGGTGACGCGCCTTCTCGAAACTCTCCCATTCTCGAAAAAACGCGATGCGAACCGCGGATCGCTGCGATCGTGCTCCAGATGCGGACCAACCGCCAACCATCGAGACGGGTGAAAACACGTTTTTTGGAAAATGCAGTCGGAGCATCATTCCTGCTGACTGCCTCAACCGCTTCAGAAAGAGCTGCCGACCCGCTCATGTGACCGGTTCTCCGCGCATCCGACCCTTTCTGAAAAAGACGATGGGAGTCGGTTCATGCAATGCACGCCCGCACGTCGATCCGACGATCTTCGGTGCGACCTCTGTCACGATGGCGGCAGGAGACGCAGGAGACGCCCGTCTGTTCCATCGGTCAGGACCTGGATCGATCCGTCCGGAGCCACCCTCACGTCGCGCATGCGCTCGCCGAATTCCGCCAGAAGCAGCTCCTGCCCGGTGATGCCGCCGTCCTGCCGATGCACGAGACGCACGGCCTTCTCGACCAGGGCCGGCACGAGAAGAGCACCGCGCCAATGGGGGAACAGCCTTCCCTCGTAGACGGCAAGTCCGGCGGGGGCGATCGAAGGCGTCCATTCCAGGAGTGGCGCCTCGAAGCCCGGCAGCGACGCGAAAGGGGTGACGCGCGCGAAACTGTAGTCGACACCGTCGGACGCAAGCGGCCAGCCATAGTTGCCTCCCGGAACCAGTCGGTTCACCTCGTCGCCGCCGCGCGGTCCGTGCTCGGTGATGAGAAGCGAGCCGTCCGTCGGGTCCAGCGCGATCCCTTGCACGTTGCGATGCCCCAGCGTGAGAACCTCCGGTGCGGTGCCGGGTCGGTGAACCAGCGGATTGTCTGGCGGGATCGATCCATCGCGGTTGAGCCGCACGATCTTGCCCAACGTGTTGGAGGGGTTCTGTGCGTCCTCTCGCCGGTCGAACCCGTCGCCCAGCGAAAGCACCAGCGTATCGTCAGGCAGGAAAGCGATGCGGCTTCCATGATTGAACGCGCCCGCCTTGGGCGTCGCCGTGAACAGGACGCGCATGTCCTGCAGGGTGCCGTCCCGCAAACGGGCGCTGACCAGTCTGACATTGTTGGCCTCGGCGTCGCCGTGCAGGAATGTCAGGAAGATCCGTCCCGTTTCGGGAAAGTCCGGGTCCACCGCCACGTCCATCAGCCCGCCCTGGCCCGCGGCGTAGATCGGTGGCAGGCCGCCCACCGGCGTCGGATCGAGCGTGCCGTCCGAGCCGACGACGCGCAGGCGCCCCACCGCTTCCGTTATGAGGCGGCGCCCGTCGGGCAGAAAGGCGAGCGACCAAGGCCGCTCCAGTCCTTCGATCTCGGTGACGACGCGGTAAAGGCTCGGATCGACGCGCGGCGGCTCGGCCCATGCGGGCCATATCGGACCGAAGATCAGAGCGGCGCAAACAAGCGCGAGCGGACCGCGAGAAAGGCGGGCTTCTGAGTTCACGTCAATGTTCGGGTTCATTCCTACCGCCTCGCCTCCATGTAGACGGCCAACATAGGCGCGGAACGGCTGGCGGCGCCGCGGCACAAGGAATGGTGAACGATGATCCGAATAGTCGGCCGTTTGGCGATCGCGTTGTTTCTGGCGGTGCTGGCGAGCGCGATCCCGGCGAGCATCGTCCAGACCCAGATCAACCTGTCGCGGCTGATCGACTTCGGGGCACCCGTATCACCTGGGATAGGGGCGCTCACGACGGCACAGGACATCGCCTTCTTCGGACCCGTGATGGCGGCCATCACGGCCGCCGCCTTCCTGCCGGCATTTCTTGCCGCTTGGCTGGTGTCCCGCGTCCTTCCGCCTGCAAGGGTCCCGATCCACATGCTGGCGGGGGCCGCATCCCTCTGGACGGCATTCGAGCTGATGGGCTTCTTCACGCCGATGCCCACCTTCGTCGCCGCAGCTCGTACGCTTGACGGCCTCTTGACGCTGTCATCGACAGGCCTGATCGGCGGAGCCATGTTCGCGTTCCTGACGAAGCGCCACGCCGAACATGCCGCTGCGCGAACCTGACACGAAGGCTGGGGAATGAGCCTATCCGAGCCTTGCCTGTCCCAAGTCTCGTCTTCTCTGCTTGCTGCCTGAGGGAATGGGAGCGCCGGGCTTTGGAAACAATGGCAGTCGGAAACCGCTGCCTCGTTCAGCATTCTGGTCGATGTCTGGCGGCCCCTGTATAGGGCCTGTGAACAGCGAATCCCGCCTCGAAGAACGCTCCGGTTGTGCCTCCCTTCTCCGCCCTGCAGCTCACCGAATGGTTGATGCAGAGCGTTACGCCTCGATTTGGGATCGAGGTGTTCGCATGAAGCCGTCTGGTCGAGGGTCGATTGGGAACTCCCCCGCCTCCGTCTCGTAGTCCCCTCATGACAGAGAGTGACGACGATGCGGCGAAGAGTGAGCGGAGCGATGGCGTGTTTTCGCCGATCCCGGTCCTGATGATGCTGGGTGGCGGATTTGCGACCTTCGCGATGGCGCTGGGTGCTTATCGCCTGCTGCGGGCTTACGGCGGTTTTTGAGTTTATGCGCGCACGGCTCACTTCCGGCGGCAGCTTCGGCCACGGCACCGCGTGGGGAAAGGACCGCGCGATGTGTCTTCCATCGGAACAAACGAAAAACGCCCCTGCCGGGGGAGGACCGGCAAGGGCGTTGAGAGAAGCCGAAGGGTGGGAGGAACCTCTCGGCCGGTTCGCTTCAGATGGGGGAGTACCAGCTGAAGCGAAAGGGGGAAACTCTTAGCGGACCGCCTGACGGGCGATGGCCGGGATGTCGGCGCGGGTAATGCCGAGGTCCGAGAGTTCGCGCTGCGAGAGACGGTTCAGTTCGGCGGCCGTGTTGCGATACTGGCGCCAGGTGCTGAAGGAGCGAGCGAGGGACATGGTGTCTTGCCTTTTGTGCCCGGCCTCTCATCGGTGGTGGCCGGCATGTGCGTGTTCTTCCGATGGAGAGAACCTACGCCTCCCGCTGACTGGGCAGTAACGCAAAGCTCGAAAGGGAGGGTTGCGCTTCTTCGCTATCGAACCGATGCTACGGTGATATGCAGATTTCGCATAGCGAACGCAGGCCGTTCCGAAACAAAGGCGAATATCGCGCGATCGGTCATCAGGCCAGCCGCCTCACCGGGGCGTGCATAGCCCTGCCGGCGAACGCGCTCTCGAAAGGGCGCTTCCCTTCGTTCGACGGAACCTGACGCTGCCTCGCCTGTCGGAGCTGCGATGTCGCGCTGATCGCAGCGCTGGCGATCCTCCCGTCAGCGCGTCTTGATGCGGCGCGGAGGCTTGGCGGACAGAGCCAAGGCCCGGCGGGCCGCTTCGCCCGCCAGCCGGTCCACCTCCTCGTTTCCGGCATGTCCGTAGTGGCCCTTGATCCAGACCCAGGCGATGTCGCGACCTGTGGTCAACAGGTCGAGTTCCTTCCAGAGATCGCGGTTTCGGACCTTGGCTCCGGCGGCGTTCTTCCAGCCGTGGGATTTCCAGGGGCGCAGCCATTCGGTCATGCCCCGCACCAGATACTGACTGTCGGTGAAAAGAGTGGCACCTCCCGAAGGAAGCGCCTTGAGCGCCTCGATGGCCGCCGTCAGTTCCATGCGGTTGTTGGTGGAATGGGCCACGCCGCCCGTCAGGACGATCGGCTCCCGTTCCGCGTCCCCGCCCGCGAAGCGGATCACGGCGGCCCAACCTCCCGGGCCGGGATTGCCCGCGCAGGACCCATCGGTGTGAATCACCGCGCGCGGCGCATCGGAGGGGGCGATATGGGTCAGCGCGGTTTCCTTCCTGCCACCGGCCTGTTCGCCGAAGCGCCTCCGATAGGCAGCCTCATGGGGCTCGATCGGAGGGCGCTTCGCCTTCATGGCGTCGCCGCCCTGGCACGGTCAAGCAGGAACGGCTCTCACTTGGATCATGTCCCGTGAAAGCCGAGGGCAATTTGGGGCGGAGCCTGTCATCAGGCTGTATTGGTCGGAGCCTATGAGGACCCTGCGGCATCCGCCTTGAGGGTGTCGGGCAGCGCGCTCGGCATCCTCCCCATCCTCCTGTTCGCACCCACTTGCCTGTTTGCAAGGTTTCGCTGTCGAACCATCGCGCGAGGATGCTTGCCTGAGGGGCCCGATTTCGCGTGAACATGCCCGCACCAGATAAAACGGGCGTTTTCCAAGAATGACCAAGCCGTATAGGGCGGGCGGCCAAGTTCTCAAGCTCGAAACATGGCCCGGCGATGGTTCAAGATCACAGCCCGACCCATCTGTATTGATCAAGGCCATCGATCAGCCTGCCTTCCAAATAAAAAGTCAAGAAAGGTTCAATGGAGCCTGTAACCAAAAAATCAGAATTTCAATCTACTTCAAGGACGCATCAACGAGGATGCCAGACATGCTGTCACGCCGCACCGCCATCTGCGCCCTTGCCGCAATGGCATGGACATGCTTGGCCACCGCTCCGTCCCCGGGCGTCGTCGCCCCGGCCCATGCCGAAGACGACACCATCCTGAAGGTCTCCGCCAACGGGAAGACCACCGAGTTCAGTCTCGCGGCGTTGGATGCCATGCCTCAGACGAGCATTCGAACCGGCCTCCCTTGGTATGATGGCGTGCGCGAATTCTCGGGCGTTCCGTTGAAGGACATCCTGAGCGCGGTGGGGGCCACGGGCACCACCCTGCAAATGACGGCGCTCAACGACTATCTCGTGAGCGCACCGATTCAGGAAATGATCGACGCCGGCGCGGTTCTGGCGACGCGCCATGAGGGCCAGCCCATGCCGATCAGCGACAAGGGGCCGATCTTCGTCCTGTTTCCGTTCGATGACCGCCCCGAGCTGAAGCATCAGGCCTATTACAGCCGTGCCGTCTGGCAGCTCGATCGTATCGAAGTCGATCCATGAGCGTGCGGGCTCAATCCCATCTTCCGCTGCGCCATCGCCATGTCCGCATCGGGCTGACGATGATCACGGGCGCGCTCGCGCTCGTGGCCGTCGTCTGCTCGGCCCTGGCCATGCGATACCAGGAGCGGATCGTGGAAGCGTCCCGTTACAACGGGACGTTCGATTTCAGCCAAGGCGCCGTTGAGCTTTTGCGGCTGCAACTGGCGCTGGAGCGACGCCCCCAGCCGAACCAGATCAGCGAGATCAACCTGCGCTACGGCATCTTCAACAACCGGCTGAAGGTTCTGAAAAGCAACCCCATCCTCAAGGAAGCCGGCTATTTGCCGATGGTCGAAAATCTGGAGAGCCAGATTCGCGAAATCGGCGAGACCTTGGCGGGGTCGCGCGACATCGCCGTCCTCGCGCAGCAAGGCCAGCGTCTGACGCCCATCGTCCCTTCGCTCATGCGACTGGTCTCCGTGTCCCACGCCAGAACCGGCGATGTCATCCTGCAGAACCAGCAGGAACTGAAGCTGATCTCCGCCATCCTGTACTCGATCATCCTGGCGCTCGTGGCCTTCGGTGCCATCCTGATCACCCTCGTCTTCCGGCAGAACGGAAAGCTCGACGAGGCCGTGCGCACCGATGCGCTGACGGGTCTTTCCAACCGCCTCGATTTCAAGTCGGTCATCACTTCGCCCGCGATCCGCGGCCAGACTCATTCGGTGATTGTCATCGACGTCGATCACTTCAAGGCGCTGAACGACACGCTCGGCCATGATGCGGGCGACTTGTTCCTCAGCGATCTGTCCCGCCGCCTGCAGCGGGCCGCGCCGGACGGGCGCCTCGTCGCGCGCATGGGCGGGGACGAATTCGCCATTCTCTACAGCGGCCCGGACGCGGACCGCCGCAGTACGGCGGCCTGCGAACGCATTCTCTCGATCATGCGCATCCCCTTCCTGATCGACGGGCGCGAAATCCATTCCAGCGTCACGATGGGTCTCAGCCATTCGGGCGGCGAGGGTGAGACGAGCGACGAGCTCTACAAGAATGCCGACATCGCCCTCTACATTTCCAAGACGGAGGGGCGAGGCCGCTTCCGCGCGTTCCGTCCCGACATGAAGCACGCCCTGATGCGCCGCCAGAAGCTGCAAGCCGACCTCGGCGAGGCGATCGCACGCGACGAGTTCTTTCTCCTGTTCCAGCCCATCGTCGATCTCGCGACGGGGCGCACGCGCGGCTTCGAGGCCCTGCTTCGCTGGCAACACCCCGAGCTCGGTCTCATCCCGCCGCTGGAATTCATCTCGATCGCGGAAGAGTCCGGCCAGATCGGCGCGATCGGGCGCTGGGTGGTGGAGGCCGCCTGCCGGCAAGCGGCGCGCTGGCCCGAATCGATCTTCGTAGCCGTCAACGTCTCGGCCAAGCAGCTGACGGACCCGCGCCTGGCCGAGGACATCTCCTCCTGCATCCGCTCGCACGGGATCACCGCCCAGCGGCTGGAAATCGAAATCACCGAAACGGCGCTGATCGAGAATGACGAGACCGCCGTGCGCACGCTCCACACCTTGCGGGAGAACGGTTGCCGCATCTCGCTCGACGATTTCGGCACCGGATACGCTTCGCTGAGTTATCTCTGTCGCTTCCCCTTCGACAAGCTGAAGATCGACCGCTCCTTCGTACGCAACGCCGTGCAGAACACCGAAAGCATCACGGTGATTCACATGGTCTGCGCGTTGGCCGAAAAGTTGGGCCTGAACATCGTGGCCGAGGGAATCGAAATGGAGGACCAGCGCCGGCTTCTCCAGGCCGCTTCCTGCCAGTATGGCCAGGGCTACCTCTTCGCGCGCCCCTTGTCGGCCAATGACAGCGAACAAAGGCTGGGATCGGAACACGTGTTCGCACTGCCGCTCAGCGCCTGACCGCCTCGATACAGGGCACGGAAAGCGCCGTGCGAGTGCCCAGCACAAACCTTGCTGGGTCGGCTCGCCGGGTCTTCTCGGCGGCCAACGGGCGGGCCACGGGCCTCGCCTGTCCTTCGAACCGTCGCGAATTCTCGCGGATGCCGACCTTTGCATCGACTGCGCTTCGCTCCGCCAGGACTGACAGCAATCCCTCGACCAACCTCCGCCGGGGCCTTCCGAAACAGCATCTCAATCCAGTCGATCCGATCCGCCCGATAGGTCGGGCGAAGAGGGGGTCGGCTCGGCGGCGAAGAACCTTTCCTGTTCAGCGCGCGGCGACGATGCCCTGGCGGAGTCCCTCCAGTATTCGCGAGGCGTGAATTGGAGCCGCGCAAGCGTTCGAGGCGAGCCGGAAACCACGCTTGGCATCGAGACGCGCAGTCGCACGAGAGGCAAGCACAGGCTGCGCCTCCCGTTCGACAAGCTCCCCCAAAGCCCCCACATACGCTCGGACAGGGCCGCTCTTTCCACTCGCCTTGAGTCGAAAACGCGCCCCTCCGCGCTCGGTCCGGCAAGATCGGCTGCACCAAGGGCAAATTCGATCCACCGGCCTGCCGTGTCCGCCCGCGCCGTGAGGCGCCAGCATCCACGGCGCTGCAAGACGTCGAAGCGAGATCGCTTCCCTTCGGCGCGTTGACCGGCACGTTCTCGTAGCCTCTTGCGCGCTTCGTCCCGTTTCCGCCATGTTCGGGCGGAATCGAGATCACGGAAGCCTCTCGCCTTTGTGATAGGCTCCGCACGATCCGATCCGTCCTGGCGCGAAGCCTCCCGCGCCCTTGCCTTGTGAGACCCCATGCGTCTTCGCCCCTACGCCCCCGCACTCGCCCCACTTCTTCTGGCTGCCTGCGCGCTGCTTCTGCCCGGCACGGCCGAAGCTCATATCCTTCAGGGACAGGCGGGCGGTTTCGGTAGCGGCTTCGAGCATCCGCTGACCGGCGCGGACCATTTCCTCGCCATGTTCGCGGTCGGCCTTTGGGGCGCGCAGATGGGCGGGCGCTCGGTCTGGACGCTGCCCGTAACCTTCCCGCTCATCATGGTTCTGGGTGGCATGGTCGGCATTGCGGGCATCGCGCTGCCGGGCATCGAAATCGGCATCGCGCTGTCGCTGGTGGCGCTGGGCTTGGCCGTCGCCTGCTCGTGGAAGCCGGCGGAATGGGTGGCGCTGGCGCTGATCTCGGTCTTTGCCGTGTGCCATGGCTATGCGCATGGCGCCGAACTGCCCAATGCGGCCGATCCCGCCGATTATGCGATCGGCTTCGTGCTCGCGACGGGCATGATCCATCTCTTGGGCATCGGAGCCGGCCTTGCCCTGGAGCGCCCGTTTCACGGCCGTGTCGCCCGCGCGCTCGGGATCATGATCACGCTGGGCGGCGGCTATTTCCTTGCCGCCTGAGGGCACGGGAAAACCTAGTGCTCGATTTCGCCGGGCTCTGCGCTGGGCGGGTCCGGGGCTGATCGCCGCCGGCGGCTTGGCCGTGGCGCTTCTGCTTCTGGGCAGAGCCGGGCTGGGCGATACGCTGACGCGCTGGATGCTGGTGTCCGTTCTGTCCTTCGAGCGGATTCTGCCGCTGGTCGGATTGGGAGCGGCGCTGGCGCTGGTGCCGCGCCTGTCCTTCGCCTTCTCGCTCGCCGCGTTCTGTGCCGGATCGGCCATCGGCTGGAATGCGCAAAGCCTCTACCTCTCGCTGGTGGCGCGCGTTCCCCATGCCTCGGAGCACCTGTTCCTGACCGGACCGCTGGCGACGCTGGCGGCCGGGCTCCTTCTGCTTGCGCCGCGCCGGCTTCGGGCGGTTCTGGCACCGCCCTTCGCCGCCCTCGCCGGGCTGCTTCATATGGTGGCCATGCGCTTGACCGACCCGACCCTGCATGATCCGCGCATCGCGCCGCTCGGCTTTGCCGCCGCGCTCTGGCCGCTTCTGGCCGTCGCCCTGACGCTTCGCGCCTTTCCGCCGCGCTGGACGCCGATCGGCGCGCCCATTCTGGGAAGCTGGCTTCTGGCGATAGGCCTTCTGCATGGAGCGGCCTCGCTCGTGCCGCGCCGGACAGAGGCTCCCCTGCTGTTGCCTCCGATGCCCGCGCAGCCCTCCGTGCCGCGCGCCAACCCCTTTGCAGGGGCGGCGGGCGACGAGTTGTTTCCGCCCTCTGTCCCGATGTCCCGCCCCTTCGGCGCGGGGTCGGCGCCATGAGGCGGCGCGCGGTCTGGCCGCTGGCGGCGCTTCTGGCTCTCGCATCCGCACCGGCGCTCGCCCATCCCGATATCCTGATGGAATGCCATCTGCTCTTCAATTTCGAAGGCGGCGAGATCACCGGCATCGGCGAAAGCTGGACCTTCGACGAGACCTTCAGCGCCCAGCTTCTGGCCGATTACGACGAGGATCACGACGGCAGCTTCAACGAGGCCGAAAGCACGGCGATCGGCAACGAGACCTTCGCGCGGCTGGGCGAAATCCACTATTTCACCTTCCTGACCCTCGACGGCGCGCCGCTGCCCGTTCCCGAGCCCTTCGGCTTCAAGGCCGCCGCGCAGGGCGGCATCGTCACCTTTTCCTTCGGTCTGCGTCTTGCCGCGCCCGTGGCGCCGCAGAGCCACAAGCTCGCGCTCCAGATTAAGGACCCCGACTATGCGGTGGGCGCGAGCCTGGCGGCCCATGAGGCCGTGGTCCTCAAAGGCATCGAGCCCGGCGCGTGCCGCGCCGTGATCACAAGCAAGCCGGAGGACGCCTATTTCGACGGGCTGGTGATTCCGAAGGAGGCGAGCATCGTTTGCCCCTGACGCCTTCGGTGGTGGGCGTCAGCTGAGCGTGCGCGCGTCTGCGCTGCCGGAAGGCGGCAGGCCCGCCTTCAGCGCCAGGAGCTGGCGCAGGCGAAAGCGGTCGCCCTCGCTCCATTGCGCCAGTTGCCCCTCGATATGGCGGCGCACGCGGGCGGGATCGTCGCCGAACAGGCCGACGCCCTCCACCGCCAGTTCGACATAGCGCCGTTCCAGATCGCCGGAGTCGTTCAAATCTGAAAGGCCCGTCAACATCTTGATGCTTCTGCGAGCCCGCTGGTCACTGGCACCATGGATCTAACGCAATGAACGGGACGAGATCATGTCCGTTTCCTCTTCCGGCAAGCCGACGCGTCAAGGCAGCAACAGCCTGCGCACGGTGATCGCCACCACAGCCGACCATATGCGGGATGTGACCATTCTGAGAAGCATCTGCTTCGTCCATGAGCTGGGCATCCCCCCGAAATTCATCTTCGACGGCAACGATCATCAGGCGACCCATTTCGTGTTTTACGATGGCGACGAGCCGATCGGCGCGTTGCGCATCCGCTGGTTCGCGGGCTTTGCCAAATACGAGCGGACCTGCTTCCGCGAAAAGGCGCGCAATCCCTTCATCATCAAGCGCTGCATCCAGGACACGTTCGAGCATGTCGCCCGCAAAGGCTACACGCAGGTGACGACCCAGTCCGAACCGCGCCTCACCAAGCTCTGGACCAAGCTGTTCGGCTTTCAGATCCTGGACGAAGAGCCCGCTTATATCTTGGGTCACGACGAGCCTTACCTGACGGTGGTCGGAACGCTGACACCCCATGCCGAGCCGATCAACCTGACATCGCCGAGCCAGGTTCTCCTGCGCGTCGAAGGCGAATGGGACCGACCGAGCGACTTCGAATGAGCGCCCTACCCCGCAACGACGCCTTGAGCGTGTTCGACGCCGACATTTCCATCGCGCAGGCGCAGGTGGAGATCGTCAACCGCCTTCGCATCCACACGGAAATGGTGGCACGGCTGCTGGCCGATCCCAGCGCCCTGCCGCCCGATTTCAGCACGTTTCTGGAAGATATCGGCAATGCCTATCTCGACATCGCCGACGAGGTAAACCGCCGCACGCTCGGCCTCCAGGACGCCTATCGCTCTAGCTTCGGTTCAAATTGAAGAAGGCGCGAAAATCGTTCTCGGGGGCCGAGTGCGTGGGCTTGAGCAGGAGATCGGCGGCAAACATCGGATTGTCCGCGAAAATCTCCACCAGCCAGTCGAACACGGCCCGCACCGGCTTGGCGCGCAGGCGATCCGTCAGCGCGACGAGATGGAGCGGGATCGGAACATGGACGTTCAGTTCGACCGGCACGAAATCCGGGTCGATCAGAACGTAGTTCCCGAGCAGCGCCACACCGGCCCCGCTCTTGGCGAAGGAGTAATAGGCGAGCGAATTGGCCGCGCTATGGGCCGGCAGACCGCTCGCCACGAGGTCGCGCCAGCGATCCCAGATCTCGCCCGTCGCGGTGTAGTAGCTGCATTGTAGAAAGCGGTGCTGCCCCAAGCGCCCCAGCGTCGGCACCCCATGCGTCTCGATGTAGCGCCGATGCGCCACGGGAATGAGATGGAGCGTCCCGATTTGCTGCGAGGTCACATCGGCGCGCTGAAGCGGCGCCATGGACAGCATGATCTCGGCCTGGTTCTTGCCAAAATCCACAAAGGACATCTGATCCTTCAGATCGACCGCGATATGAGGAAAGCGCGCGTTGAGGCGCTGCACCGCCGGCGCGACGAAGGCCACCGACAGACCCGATGTGACGCTGATGGCCACCGTGCCGGCGACATCGGCCCGGTCCCGCCTCAGGTTCGAAGACAAGGTGTGGAGCTGGAAGTCGAGGTCGGCCAGTTGCAGCGCGAGGGCCCGCCCGGCCTCGGTCAGCGTGACGCCGGAGTGGCTGGAGACCACAAGCTGCGTGCCGAGTTGCTCTTCCAGCCGCTTCACCTCGCGGCTGACGGTCGGCCCGCTCGTATGGAGCATCGCCGCCGCTTCCGCGAAGGAGCGGCTCTTGGCCACCGCCAGAAAGGTTCGGAGCTCCTTCCAGATCGGACGCGACAGGAGACCGGCCACATCGAGCGGCGAGCGATCGACCACGGAACTGGTATGGTCGAACGGAAGAGCATCCGTCTTGGTCAAGATGTCATCCGCCTCCCGAACGGGGCGGGCTGCGCCCGCGAGCCATAACCTGAGATTTGGCTAAGGGAGCGCGAGGTCTCTTGTCAATGCAATACGGATGCAACCATTCGGCGGCGATCGCCGCTGGCTAGAGCGCGATCCACACCTCTGGATGTTGGAACATGACAGCCTCCTGAAGAACTTGGAACGGAGGCGGAATAAAGGGCACGTCAATCCACAACCTAGAGAAACATCATATCCGAGACGGCACACGGACGGCGCGACATTCGGTCACGCAAGGGTGCTCGTACCAACGGTGATGCTGGAGGAACGCGCCCCAAGCCTGAGCACCCAAGGCGAACGTCTCACGTTCGGACGATCAGAGCCCGGCCTTGGCGATGGCATC